>NZ_KV821529.1:8861-44390 GCF_001815675.1 Neisseria sp. HMSC065D04 | reverse complement strand
CGATTCGAACGCTCGACCAACGGATTAAAAGTCCAAAAAATAAAATATAACTAATTGTTTCTAAACAGAGTTGAAGCCAGCACCTTCAGTCTGATACAGTCTGATTTTGCCTTCTCCCGGCACAAACCAGACACACTCCAAAGAACGAAAATCCAAGCATTTTTAATCAATTTGCTTCGCTTTTCGTTTTTTTTTTTTATTTTTCAGAAAAAATAAAGGATAAGTAATGGGTAGAAGAATTCATAAGGAACAACCGGATGGTTGGAACGGTTCGCATTTTCTAAAATGTTCGCATTCATTGAATAGTCGGTCTCGGATTGATTACTTGATGTACTGCAATGTGTTGAAAACCATGTCTGACGGTCGTTTGAAAGTGTATGTTTATGGAACACGGTATCACTCAATTGAGGGCGGCCGTATCCGTTATGTAAATGACTGGCAGGTATCCCCTGCTGAGAACTGGGATGTGAAAAAAATATGAAAAAAATGTTGAAACTAACTGCCTCGCTCTTTGTTATCTGCCATTCATCGGCGTTTGCCGCTGCCCCATACCCGCAATATGAGGCTTTGGTTGAAAAACATTCCGCTGCACAAAGGCTAGACAAGAATTTGGTTTGGGCAGTTATGGGACGAGAAAGTAGTGGTAACCGTTATGCCCTGTCTAACAAAGATGCGCGAGGCCTTTTGCAGGTTATTCCTGGGACGGCAGCACGGATGGGGGTAAACCCAAAATACCTTTACGATCCGGAACAAAACATCATCGCAGGTACTCGTTACCTGCGTTTTTTATGTAATCATTTTCCTGATAGATCCAGTATTCACGGCTGTAATCTTGACTTAGTGCTTGCCGGCTATAACGCCGGCGAAGGAGCAGTTCGTAAATATGGTGGTATTCCACCATATCGGGAAACGCAGCACTATGTCAGAAACGTCAAAGCGCGTTATGCACGTTTGAGCGGCAACCGTACAGTTTTGGCATCAAGCCCTGTTCAGCCTTTCAAGTTGAAACCTATACCTGCTGTTGCCCGATCTGACAGCTCGTCTGAAAACATAGTTAAAGTAGCAGCCCAAGCACCCGCCAAGCGATACGCGGAATGGGATGTATTCAAAGAGTTTTAACTGCCTTCGGGCTATTCATTGCCGCTATATGCGGTTTTTTTTGTCTTTGTAAAAAGGAAAAAGGATGACTAACAACATCAAAAAAGCAGTAAACAATACCAAAACTATTGCGACAATTGCTTTGTTGACAATGGCTCAACTAAGTTTGGCGGATGGATTTAACGACCTAAATTCTACTGCAACCAAGATTCGTGCCGGTCTTTATACATTTGTCGGAATTTTATTTAGTATTACATTGTTATGGGCATTTTTTGCCGCAAAAAATGGACAGAAGACTTGGTATAACATTTTAGTCGAGTGTTTATATATTGTTGGTGGCGGTGCTTCTATCGGTTTCGTCGCATTCTTGTTTGCTACTGGTGGCAAAATGTCTTTTTAGGCAGAATATTTTATGCAAAAAGAAAATATTGATACCGAACAACCAACATTTAATGGTTTGAGTCGTCAGGCAATGGTTTTAGGTATGCCCGTTTTGGCCATAGCAGCATGTGGTTTCGTTTCAATGATGCTAATGACAATATCACTGCCTTTCCTTCACGGAAAGGCATTATTTTTTCTGCTGCTTCCTATACCGATTTTAGCGTTCATACGCACTATCTGTGTTAACGATGACCAAGCGTTAAGGATTTATTTCTATGAAACGAAATATTTCTTACGTCGTCGAAATGCCAAAATGTTCAACGGCACCAATACCATTCTCGCCACAAAATTCGGGAGACAACAAAGTGATTATCAGCGATTTTTTGAGCAACGCTCTGAAAGCGCAGCCGGCTGGGGCGGATTTTCTACCGAAAATCTGCCAACACGTCACAAACAACATCGTTAATTACAAAACGGGACATCTCGCCTTCGTTATCCGCATGGAAGGCCTGCCGTTTGATGGTGTGGACGACAAGCACCTGTTCACGCAGTTTGTATCGTTACGCAACCTGCTTGCCGGTATGGGCAAAACCTTGGGCAACCGTTTGGCGGTGTGGGGAACGCTGCAACGCCAAAAGATTGTCTTTGACCGTGACTACAAGTTTCAGACGAATTTTTGTCAGCAGTTTGCTGACAAGTATCTGAAACGCTTTCAGGAAGCGGATTATTTTGAAAACGTGTTCCATCTGACGGTTTTGATTAAGTTCGACTATTTGGAAGCAGGGATTAAAGAGGCAGAGGAACAGATTCAGATTCTGATGCGTTCACTCGAACCCTATGATCCGTATCTTCTGACTGCCTATCAGAATGAAAACGGTGTTGCCTTTTCGGAGGTGTACTCGTTTTTCGGTAGCCTGATTAACGGAACAAGGGAAGAGATTCCGCTTTCGGTTGTTGATGCCTATCAGACCATTCCCGGGGCTAATCTGCATTTTGGCTCGGATTTGTGCGAAATCCGTTCCCAAAACGGAACCCGCAAGTTCGCGCAGATGTTCGATTTGAAGGACTTCGGTGTCAGCAAGCCCAAAATCCTGACATCCATTTTGAATCTGCCGTGTGAGTTCACTTTCACACAAAGCCTTGTATTTATTAATCCATACGACATGCAAGGCGAAATCAAGAAGCAGCTCAACAACCTGACATCGGTCAACGACAAAGCGACCGCGCAACAGAAGGAGCTGGAAGAGGGGCAGGGCTTGCTGGTATCGGGCGAACTGATGTTCGGCGACTATCATGCGGCGTTGGTCGTGTACGGTAAGACGGCGGAAGAGGCAGCGGCAAACGGTGCGCGTGCCTATTCCACATTCCTGAATGCGGGCGGCTACCGCTTTACCAAGGCGGGACTTTCCGCTCCGGCTACGTTTTTCAGTCAAGTGCCGGGCAGCAAGGAAAAGCCGCGTTCCTTCCCGAAAACGACAACCAACTTTGCGACGACCTTCGGCATACACAACTACTCGCACGGTAAAAAACAGGGTAATCCGATTGGCGACGGTTCGGCAATTATGCCGCTGCAAACCACGTCCAAAACGATTTACGACTTCAACTTCCATTTTTCAAACTTGAAGGAGGACAGCCTCGGCGAAAAAATCGCCGGACACACGCTGATACTGGGTGCAACCGGTACCGGCAAAACTACGTTGCAAACAGCCATGATGGCGTTTACCGAACGCTTCAACCCTTATATGTTCGTGATGGACTTAGACCGGGGCATGGAGATATTCATCCGTGCCATTGGCGGCTCGTATTTTGCGTTAGAAGCGGGGGTTTCGACCGGGTTAAATCCCTTCCAACTGCCCGATACACCGGCAAACCGTGAATTCCTGTACAGCTTGGTCGGCATGTGCGGCGCAGATGAAAACGGCAAACTGACGGCGACGGAAGAAAAAGAGATTCAGGCCGCCGTCGATACGATGTTCAGCATGGATTACGAACACCGTCGTTTCAGCCATCTGTTACAAAGTATTCCCGTCGTTCCTGATCCCAACTCACTGCGTATGCGCCTGTCCAAATGGTGTGAAAGTGAAGGCGGACGGTTCGCATGGTGCTTGGACAACCCGACGAACCTGTTTGATGCCGAACAGTTCTACCGTGTCGGCTTTGACCTGACTGATATTCTGAAGGATGACTATCCGCCAACCGCTCCGGTTTTAGCGTATATGTTCCATCTGAGAAACATCATGATGGACAAAGTCGCCAAAGAAGATGGCATCCTTGCCTCCATCATTGAAGAATTTTGGTATGCGGCACGTTTTGAGGCATTGCAGGACATCATGCTCAAAATTCTGAAAACCGACCGCAAACGCGGCGGCTGGCTGATTTTGGTGTCGCAATCGCCGGAAGACGCTATTTCCTGTCCGATATTCCCCGCCATTGTTCAACAGACGCCGACCAAAATCTTCCTGCCAAACCCTGATGCCGAGTATGAAAACAGCTACGAACGTTGCGGCCTGACGGTAAAAGAGTTTGAGGAGTTGTCCAAACTCTCGTTGGAAAGCCGCACATTCTTGGTTAAGCAGTCGAAACAGTCGGCATTCGCCATGTTGGATTTGTACGGTTTTCAGGATGAAATGGCATTTCTGTCCGGATCATCTGACAACGTGGAGTTGTTGTATCGAGTGATGAAGGATGTTGGCAGTGAAAATCCGGATGTTTGGTATCGTTCGTTTGTTGAGGCAGTACAGGAACGCCGCGAACGGAAGAAAGCCCATGTCGCATGATGTTCATCTTTATCACGAAGGTCGTCTGAAATTTCAGACGGCCTTTTTTGTTTCCGCCTTTAGGCGGTTTTTTAATAGGAGTTCAAAATGAAAATCCATTTTAAAAAAACAGTCTGCTCGGTATTGCTGGCCACAAGTTTGGCTTCAGTGCCATTTATGGCAAATGCTTCCGGAATTCCGGTGTTTGATGGTGGAGCTGCTGCTCAACGTACTCAAAACTTCGTCCAGCAAATGGCAGAAATGGCAAAACAACTTACGCAGTTGAAGCAACAATATGAACAACAGGTCAAACAATTTAAAGCGATGACCGGCTCACGAAATATAGGCAACCTTTTGAAGGATACGGTTAAAGACCAAATCCCTTCAGAGTGGAGTGCTGTTTATGATGGTGCGAAAAACATCGACTATAAGTCGATGATAAATAGCAAGGCCTACAAAGCGGATGGTGCTGATAAGTTGTTGGTGCAAAATCAGGAAATGCTTTCCAAAGTATTTGCAGAAACCAAAAAACAACTGGGAAATATCGAAAATCTGATGAATCAGATTAATACCACTCAAGATATTAAAGCGGCCGCCGATTTGCAAAACCGCATCGCGGCTGAACAGGCAAAAATTGCCAACAATCAGACCAAGTTGGATATGTTTGACCGACTGTTTAAACAACAACAGGTAATCGAACAACGCCGTTATGCTGCGCGAGAGTCTTGCATGGCGAAACATATCCGTGATGGTAACTATTCGGCTTGCAATTAATATCTTCGTGATTAACTAGCACCCGATGTCCTCGGGTGCAATCTGATAAAGATTATATTATGGCTCAAACAACATCTGCTTTTTCTGATATTGCGAATAATCTGTTAAACGGTATGGGAACCGATCTGTTTTCCAAGTCCGGCAACTTAATTAGCGGTATTACCCCAATTTTTCAGATAGGTTTCGGTATCTATATCTTCTTGGTGGCTTTAGATGCCTACAATCGCGGTTTTAACGAAAACGTTATGGATTTGGGCAAGCGCATGTTCGGCTGGTTGCTTATTATTGCTTTTGCTTTCAATTCCAGTCAGTATCAAAAAATCGCAAACATTCTGTGGATGTTACCCGAAAATTTAAGCGGATTACTGGGGACTTCCACCTATACTGCCAGCGCGTTGGATACTCAAAGTAACAACATCTTAACGATGATGGAGAATATTTTTGCTTATGCAGCCGAATTGGATGTCCTCCAAGTATCAGACAAACTGATGCTTTATATCGGAGGTTCGGTTGCAGTACTATTGGCTTATTTGTTCTTTATCATTACTTTTGCTTATTACCTGATTGCCAAATTATCTTTGGCCATGGTTATCCTTATTGGTCCAATGTTTATTGGTTCCATGTTGTTTCCGGCAACACGCCAGTGGGGCATGAACTGGATCGGGCAAATTCTTAATTATTCTGTAACAGTCGTATTTTTTGTCATTTTGGGTTCATTACAGAACGATTTCTTCCAGAAACATTTGCAAAATGCGGTCGTTGGAGAGATCGCTTCTGTTGCTCAGGTAGTAGGATTGATTCCTCTCTTTTTCCTATCGACCACGATTTTCATTTTAGTTGCGTGGAGCATACCTTCAATCGCATCAGCTCTAACCGGCGGGGCATCAGTAAATGGGTTCAGCCGAACTGTTATGTCTGTGGCTAGATGGGCAAAAGGTGTGAAACTACCGGGAGGAAATAGTGTCAAACCAAAATGAAAAATATCCTAAAAGGAAATTACCATGACTGTTGTTACTAAAATGCTTTTGTGGATGTTGCTTCTCTCTTTGGGAACATTAGTGTTTATTGGCATGTTCGGCAATTTACAGGATAGCTATTTGGCTAGAATTGCCGGATTGTGTATCGGATTATCGATACTAGGACTAATTTTTAAACTATTTGACCGACCTATTCCGGTTCGTTTTGATAATTAAGGGTTTGAACATGCAGTATCTCCAAATCGGCAAACTTGCCACTCTAGTAGCTTTTAGCCTTAGTTTGGCCGCTTGCGCTGAACTGACGAACGGTCTTCAGGCAGTTAACACTACTTTGGCAGGAATTAATTCAGGAACAAATTCTTCTTCCGGAACGGCTACAACTACAATCGCCATGCCTGATAAGGTTACTTCCCAATATGAGGTAAGAAATTTGAGGTTGACACAGGAAACTGTGAGTGATCTCACTTCGGTACACTTTAAAGGTCAGGCCTACAACAAAACGAAGAAAAATCTTCGTATATCTATCAAAGTCCCTATTTACGATCAAAAGGGGAATCACGGAGGTTATGTACGTTCTGAATTTACCATTCCGCCAAATGAGAGAATAGGGATTGACACTTCAGACCCTTACTCTATTAATCTATCAAAAGGCGAGAAGCTGAATACTACAAAAGCAACTTATCGTGTAGATGTTTTTTAAAATCAGCATAATAAAAGAACACCCCAAACGGGGTGTTTTTTTATAGCTGATAAATTTAAATTAAAGGAAATTTCTATGAAAACCATCCTTCTACTATCACTTTCAGCCGTCATGCTTTGTGCTTGTGCAGGAAAAAACCCGCCTCAACCGCATGGCTCGCCGTTTCCAATCAATTCAACTTTGCAAACAAGAGGGTAAACGATGTCTGAAAAATCAAAACAAGCTGTCAATAACAAGATGGCTACTGAATTTATCAATGCCGCCAAGGGTTTTGAAAGTGCAGAAATTGTGCGTGTCCATAAAAACGCCAAAATCGCATGGCGCATCAGCGGCGTGTGTCTCTTGATTACCGGTCTGGCGGTCGGTGCGGTGGCCGGTCTTACACCATTGAAAGAGACACGACCATATGTAGTCAAAGTGGATAACAACACTGGGAGTACCGAAATCGTTACTATGATGAAAAATCAGGAGCAGTCCTATGGCGAAGTAATGGACAAACACTGGTTGACTCGGTATGTCCAACTCCGTGAAAGCTATGACTGGGTAACGATACAAGATAGCTACGATGCAGTCATGTTGATGAGTTCTCCGGAAACACAGGCTGCTTATGCCAAAATCTACAATGACAATCCGCAGGCTCCACATAAAGTTCTGAAAAACCAATATAAAGTTGTCGCAAAAGTGAAAGCCGTGACCTTTATCGGTAACACCGCACAAGTCCGTTTTGAAAAACGTATGGTGCCGGTATCGGGGGATTTAAATCAGGAAATTCCCGTGCAGAACATGATTGCCACTATCGGCTATGAATACGCGAACCAGCCTATGAGTGAAGAAGCCCGACGTATCAATCCGCTGGGCTTTATTGTCAAAAGTTATCGCGTCGATCCGGAAACCGCGCCATAACAGAAAGGGTTAACGATGAATTTAAATATGAAACTGACAGCATTGTTGCTGATGGGGTTCTTGCCTGCGGTATCCGGCGCGGTATCCATCCCAAAAGGGTCTGCTAAAGACGGCCGCATCCAAACCGTTATGTACAATCCCGATGACGTTATCCATATCCATGCACGCATTGGTGAGGCAGTTTTAATCCAACTTGAAGATGGAGAGCTGTTGACCGGCGATCCGACCAGCGGCTTAGGTATGGGTGATGCCGCAGCGTGGAACTTGGCAGCACGGGGCAACAACCTCTACATGAAACCGGTTGCTTCCGCACCTGCCACAAATATGTTGATTACGACCAACAAAAAACGGACGTATGCCTTCGACCTGTCGCTGACCGGCAAGAAAAACGGCAAATATGTGCAAAAACCAACCTATATATTGCGGTTCGTCTATCCCGACACGGCGGCCTACAAAGCCCGAGCCGAAGCGCAGAAACAGGCAAAGGCTTTAGAAAAACTCAAAGCGGCAGGACACCGCCCCAACGCGCGGCACAATTACAACTATTGGGGTAAAGGCGATAAAGCACTTGCACCGACAGCGGCCTACGACAACGGCCGCTTTACTTATTTCAGCTTCGATAACGGCCGTGAGCTGCCGCTGATTTACAAGGTGATGGACGACGGTTCGGAAATGCTGCTCAACAGCCATGTGGACGGCGATACCGTGGTTATCCATGAAACGGCCAAACATTTTGTATTGCGCTTGGGTAAATCGGTTTTGGGTTTGGAAAACCGCAGTTTTAACGAAAGAGGCTCTTTCAACCGTACAGGGGCAGGCAGCCGAGACTCAGTACGCATAGAGAAGGATGGCAGATGAAAATCTTAGACAAATTCAAACGTAAAAATCAGGAACAGGGTCAACTGAATACGGTAGAAAACGGCGACTACACAAAACCCGAAGCTCTGTCCCAATCCGTCAAGAACGAAAAAATCGAACCCGGTATGCCGTTGAACCTCAATTCCACGGCGCCCAACAATATGCGTAAAGTGTTATTCGCAGGTGTAGGTATTCTTGCAGCCGGTGTAGTCGTATCGGGTTTAATTGGCATGACTGGCGGCAGCGAAGAGGCCGAAGCGTCGCAACCACAGGCGGCATCTGCTCCTGAAACAACAAAAGGTAAAAACTTCGATCGAGATAAAGCTGAACTTGCCCTGTCGGAACAACAGGCAGCTTCCGAAGCCGCTCCCGAAGGTGTGGCCTCAGAAGCGAAGACTGAAGCAGCCTCGCAAGCTCAACCGGCAGGCGGTCAACCTGCTGAACAATCAGTTGAACAACCCGATCTCGGAGCATTGCCTGCTGATGGCCAACCAAAACAAACGCCCCAAGACCGGAAAATGAGTGGCAATGTGATGGCCAACCTGGAGGGCGATATGTCAGAAAATACTCGTCCCGTCTCTTTGGGCAGTCCTTCTTCAGAAGGCGGTCAACAGATGAATACAACTGGTTCGAGCTTATTTAGCGAAGCGGAAGGCAATAGTCCGTTATCAGGTAGCAGTGGCAATGGTTTCGGTTCACGCCTGAATGCCACAACGACGGCATCGGTTAAAGCGCAACAACGTGGAGATTTAACTTACCTGCTTGCTAAGGGAACAAATATCCGTTGTGGGCTGGATACCAAGATCGTTACAACCCAGCCGGGCTTTACCCGCTGCATCGTGTCAAAAGATGTATATTCCGCCAATGGGAAAACCCTTCTGATCGAGCGCGGCAGCAAAATCATCGGCGAACAGACTTCCGCCCTGTTGCAAGGTCAGGCGCGGGTCTTCGTGTTGTGGAACGAATTGGAAACGCCGTCGGGCGTGAAAGTACCATTGGCCAGTCCCGGGGCTGGAGCATTAGGCGAGAGCGGCCATGCTGCTTATGTGAAATATCATTTTTGGCGGCGCTTCGGTGGTGCTCTCATGATCAGCATGATAGGCGACGCCGGCGATGCCTTCAGTAACCGCCAAAACCGTACCAACGGCAACAACAATCATATCTCATATGAGAATACGCAGGAAGCCGCGCAACAGTTGGCAACTGAAGCCCTGAAAAACAGTATAAATATCCCGCCAACCGGCACGATTAATCAAGGCACGTTGATTAACATCATGGTCGCTCGGGATGTCGATTTCAGTAACGTGTATGAATTGGTCAATCCTTACGGATACTGATTAAGACGACCTGCTCCTTCGGGAGCAGGTTTTTTATGAAAGCCAAATTCCAAATGACACAAAATCCGAAACCTTTTAACGGGCAGGCATCAATCCATTCTGATGCGGTTGTCCGTAACTTGATGGCCAAAACGGGCTTGGACGACTATCTCAACCGCGAAGGCGTAACCGAAGTACTGATTAACCGCGAACGCGAAGTCTTTTTGGAAACATCAGCCGGTTTTGAACGGATAGAAGACGACCGTTTAACATTGCCGATCCTGACTCAACTTGCTACGGCGTTATGTACCTATAACAGTAAACATATCAGCATGGAGCAGCCCATCCATTCCGTTACCCTGCCTGACGGCGAACGCGGGCATATCATGATACCGCCTTCTTGCGAAGACAAAACCATCGTCTATGCCTTCCGCAAACCGTCGCAGACACGCTTTTCGTTGGACGACTATATCAATACGGAACGCGTTAATCGCTTCCACGACGTATCTGCCTATGGGGTTTCAGACGACCTCAATCTTGGCGAAATGGAGATGGACAGCAAATATTATCGGGATATTTCTGACAAGATGAAGCTGCCGAACGATGTGCAGCTCCAGCCCTGGCAATATGAGATGCTGGAACACAAGGCAAACCGTAATATGAATGCCTTTTTCGCTTTAGCCATCAAACACAAACTCAACATATGTATGGTAGGCGGCACTGGCTCCGGCAAGACGACGTTTACCAAAGCCCTATCCGACCTTGTTCCGCCGGAAACCCGCATCATCACACTGGAAGATACACACGAACTGGATTTGCCCAAGCATCCCAACCATGCCCATCTGTTCTACAAGGGACACATCACGGCAAAAATGCTGATTGCCGCCTGTATGCGTTTAAAACCCGACCGTGTATTCTTGACCGAGCTGCGAGGCGACGAGGCTTGGGATTACATCTCGCTCCTGAACACCGGACACCCGGGCGGCCTGATGTCAGTCCATGCCAACGACGCACGAAGCGTCCACTACCGTATCGCGCAACTGGCGAAAGAGTCGGCAACCGGCAGGACGATGGATTACGACTATATCCTCAATTCCGTCAAATCCAGTATCGATGTCGTCGCCTATTTCGAGAAAACCCACATGACCGAACTCTATTTTGATCCGGTCGAGAAATACTACGCGATGCGTGGATATTTGCAATAAGAAAAGGAAACATCATGCCATATCTGAACAAAGTCGAAGTCATGGGTAATTTGGGCAAAGACCCCGAATTGCGCTATCTGCCCAACGGCAAACCAACGACAACCGTGTCCATCGCCTATTCCGAAAAATGGCGCGACAGGGAAACGGACGAACAGCGTGAGCGTATCGAATGGTTTACCGCCGTGCTGTACGATAAACAGGCGGAAACGGTTTACAAATACATGAAAAAAGGGGACTGTATTTTCGTTATCGGCAAAATGCAGTCCCGTTTTTATAAAGACAGGCAGCAGGTGGAGCGGACGGTGCATGAAATTATTGTCGGCGAGATGCAGATTATCCATACCCGCCAACCGTCTGCCGCCGCCGCAGGACTGCCCGACTATTTGTAAGGTCGTCTGAAAACCTTGCCCGCCATGAGCGGGCTATTTGTTTGAGGTTCGAATATGAAAAAGAAACTGTTGGCTCTGATTGCCGTTCTTGCCGTAACCGTCCCTGCTGCATTGGCAGGCGGTCTATATTTGGGCAGTGTCGTATTTTCAGGTTGGATGAATCTGAAGACAGAACCGTCGATCGGAATGCTTTACCGTTATTGGAAATATTATGACCGCCTCCCTCCTGATTATCTGACAGCGTTTCAGGTGTCTGCCGGTCTTGCCCTATTGATACCGACGGTGGTTTTTTTGATCGTGTGTGCCGGTATGTTGATGAAACCTAAACGCGAGCTGCACGGTTCGGCGCGTTTTGCCAACCGTTCGGAAATTGAAACACATGGGCTTTTGAGAAAGAAATTTAAACCCGATGAAGCACCAGATTTGTTAATTGGCAAATACGGCAACAGCTACCTGCGTTGGTCGGGCAACGAGTTTCTGTATTTGGCCGCACCTACCCGTTCCGGCAAAGGTGTGGGTATTGTGATACCGAACTGCCTGCATTACCGCGACAGTTTGGTGGTTTTCGATCCGAAATTGGAAAATTTCCTGATTACGGGTGGCTACCGTGCTGCACATGGACAGGACGTATTTTTGTTCAATCCGGGCGGGCGTATGCCGGAGCACGAACGCAATCCAAATGCGCCCTTGGTGTCGCACCGCTGGAATCCCTTTACCTACATCCGCCGTAATCCCGTCTACACCTACAAAGATGTGAAAAACATCGCTTCTATCTTATATCCGAAACCTCCTAAGGATGACAACAACAACAGTACAACTTTTTTCCAAGAATCTACACAAAACCTGTTTGCCGGACTACTGCTGTACATGATTGAGACGGAACACGAACGTGATCTGTCCCTGCCTGAAAACAAAACCACGCTGGCCAACCTGTTCCGTTTGACGACTCCATCCGGAGGCCGCACCTTGGTGGAATGGATTAAAGACGAAATAGTCTTGCGTGAGCAACAGCCGCATACACAGTTGAGTAGAAATTGTCGTAGTTTACTGATGGGTTATGCCAACGGTAACGCCAAAACTGGGGCGGATATTTTGTCGACGTTGATTTCTCCGTTAGGCATCTTTATCGATCCCGTGGTCGAATCGGCAACCAGTGGCGACGATTTCTATTTGGATGAAGTACGCAAAAAACGGATGACTATCTATATCGGTATCGTCCCGACCGAAACTGCCATTTTCTCTCGGTTGACGAATCTGTTTTTCAGCCAACTGATTAAAGTAAATGTCGAGCAAGGTCTACCTTCCAACAATCCCGATATGCTGAAATATCAATGTTGCTTGTTGATGGACGAATTTACCGCTTTGGGCGTAATTCCCGCCATCCAGCACGGTGTTTCATACATTGCCGGTTACGGGTTAAGGCTTTTGTTGATTATCCAAACCCCGTCCCAAGTAACTGACCTGTATGGCCGCGACGCTACGCGCACCTTTTTTACCAATTTTGGTTGTCAAATCGTCTATCCGCCACGCGAACAGACCGACGCAGAGGAATACAGCAAGCTGGTGGGCTACGAAACATTCAAGGCAAAATCTATTTCACACTCCTCCGGCAAGGGCAACAGCAATAGCACTAGCATTTCCGACCAACGCCGTGCCGTAATGAATCCTGACGAGATGAAAATGATGCCGAAAAGTGACTGTATCATCAGTTTGGGCAACAGTCGTCCGATCTACGCCAAGAAAATCGTGTACTACACCGATCCGGTATTCGCCAAACGGGCGAACTGGGCATTACCGGAGATTCCGGTTTTGAACATCCATCTTAGTAAACAAGCACCCGTCACAGCTCCGAAAGCAACCTTTGTAACACCGGAGGAAATGGAAAGTTTCCACTGGTCGGATGCTTCCAACGCCGAAGAAATCGCCGGTGCCATTCTTGCTTCGATTTTGCCTCCGGACAGCCCGCCGGACTATATCGCGGCATTGATGCCCGCCCTTTTAAAAAATTGGGGAGAGGACTCATTGCCGTTCATCAGGCAGTTTATTGGGGATTCTGTTCAAACAGCATAAAAAAGCGGTCTGTGAAATGCAGACCGCCCTATTTTTTATTTTTTCTATAAGGAAATGGAAATATGAGCGACATTGACGACATCCGCAGTGCCTTGAGTTATATCGACTCACATGATCGCGATACTTGGTGGCAGGTTGGCGCGGCCGTTAAAGACGAGCTGGGCGAAAACGGTTACGACCTTTGGGACGAATGGTCACAACGCGCTGACAACTATGACAACCGTGCCGCCAAATCAACGTGGAAAAGCCTTAAACCGGGCAGCTTCAGTATCGGAACGGTGTGGAAGCTGGCGCGGCAGAACGGCTGGCAGCCTGCCAAGCCCTACACGCCGCCAAGCGTGGGAGAACAGGCGCGGCGCAAGGCGGAATCGGAGGCAAGGCGGCAGGCGGCGGAGCAGGAGCGGCAGCAGACGCAACAGAGGGTGAAAGGCACGGCACAAAAGATTTGGAATAGTAGCCGCCCCGCTTCGTTGAGCCATCCCTATCTTGCCGCCAAAGGTATTACCAACCCGGATGCCATCGCCGGTCTGCGTCAAAACGAATATAAGGACAACGACAATCTGATTATCCCCGTCCTGTATGAAAATGAAATCGTCAATCTGCAATCCATCAACCAAGACGGCGGCAAACGCTTCTTGGCAGGCGGACAGGTTCAGGGGGCTTATGCCTTTATCGGCAAGGCCGATGATGTGGAAAAAGTCGGTGTCGTCATGGCGGAAGGTTATGCTACGGCGGCAAGCATCTACGAAGCCACGGGCAAGCCCGTCATCATTGCTTTTGATGCAGGCAACATGGTTGCCGTTGCCGAACGCTTGGCACAAAAACTGCCTCAAAACGTCCCCGTCGTGATTGCTGTTGATAACGACGCTTCGCAAACCGGTATCAAAAAAGCACGACAGGCAGCCGCATTGTTGGGCGATCGTGCCACGGCAATCCAACCTGAATTTTCTATGACGCTGATACAGCAATATCAGAAAGGCAAAGGGGTCGATGAAAAAGGTCGTCCCCCTTTACCGAGCGACTTCAACGACCTACACAAACTGGCTGGACTCGAAGCCGTTCGCCAGTCCTTCGCAGAAGGTGTCAATCTCGTCTTAAACCCCGACAATAGCCAAGAACAGGCAATCGCCGACGAATTGGAAGCATGGAGCGAAAGGGCTGAGAAAGCCAACAATAGCCGTACTGAACCTGAAAACTTGGAGAACCCCATGAATCCTGAAAACAAAGACAACATTCAGACGACCTCTTCTAATACAACCAACAGTATTGAATACGATGGTCGAACCCAAACAGTCATCAATGAGCCGGTTTACCGTGAGTCTGACTTTAAACATTACGAGTTGCATGATGCTACAACCGACATCATGTATCTACGCAAAACCCCCGAAGAAATTCAACAAGACTTGGATAAAGAAGGTACGCTTAAATCCTATGAAGGTATTACACATGATGGACAACGTGTAACGTTTTACAAAACGGAACAAGGATGGGAAGCACCCTTAAAAGATGAGCCTGCTCACGAAACGAGCAAAAAAGAACAGAGTTCTACCCGCTCCGAACCGAAATTTACCGCCCCAAAGTTCGATAGGTCGTCTGAAACTGAACCAAACGCCCGTAAGGTCGTTTTAGACCTACAATACCGTATCCCAGACAACATCAAAACACGTTACCACACCGTAGGCGGCAAATTCTATTCCGTTTCAGACTACAAAACAGTATTGTTTGAAGATAAAGGTAAGCAACTTAAAACCGCACTTTCCGATCCGCAAACGGTCAGGGATATGCTGGAAGTCGTCAAGGCTAAAGGTTGGGACAGCATCAAGTTGTCAGGCAGTAAAGAATTTCGCCAGGCAATGTTTATTGAAGCTGCCGCCCAAGGTATCCGTACCAGTGGCTACAAACCGACCGCCGCCGATTTACAGCGTGTGGAGGAATTGCGGGAACGTTACGCACAAAACGGTATTGCGCCAGAGATAACGCAGGAACAGGACAGAAGGCAACCGGACGCGGCGCAGAAACCGCCAAAACCGCCAAAGCAGCCTGATCCCGAACGAACTCAACAGTCGAACCCGCAACATGAAACCGGCAAGTCTGTTCAAGGGCAAGAACAGTCAAAACCGGATGTTGAACGAGAGGAGCGCGTCCATACACAACCTGATGCTGCCATGTTGTCTGCCGCCGACCGCCTGAAAGCACAAAATACCTTGCCGTCCGACAGTGCCATCAATGTTTCGCCACGAGCTGATACCGACATAGACGTTCCGGTTCACTCCATTGGTCAGGAAGAAATCCCCGCCCAAGTGCTACATCAAACCGATAATATGAAAGCGGCCGCACTGGATACCGGTTTAATTGCGGCAAAAGACAACTATATGCAGAAGGCGCAAAAGTTGAGTAAGCCGAATCAGAAGAAACTGGCATTTTACGAACGTGGAGTAATGGATACGTTACGCGGTCTTGAAGGAAATGTTCGCACCCAAGCCCTACGGAACTACTACGAGCATACCGCCAAACAGATGAGCGGCACAAAGCTGAAACTACCCGATCCGATTCAGATTCCGTCTCCGGAGCATGCACGACAAAACGATCGGCAGCATCAGCACGGACGCTCCCAAGAGCCTGAAGTGGAAATCGACCGCTGATTTTTCTGACGGTTTACCTTACAGCCTGAAACCATTCGGTTTCAGGCTGTTTTCTTTTTGGAGGATATATGGCAGATAAAGAAAACGGGCAACCTGCGAGCAGCAGACGAATGGAAATCCTGCAACAGTCGCTAGCAAAGAAACAGGCGGCTTTCGACATACGGCTGCAAAACCATTTTGACGACGTTCTTAGTGCAAACGGACAACCACTCAACGACAAGCGCAACGGACAGGCAACATTGAATCGCTGGGAACGCCAAAACGACGGTTTGCGGACGGCGAACAAGGAAATTGAGAAGACCCAACGCGCCATCGAACGCGAACAGGCGGCGATCGACCGCGTGAACAATGCCGACATCCCCGAATTTTTGAAACCGATGATCGAGTCCGGCGAGATTACTCAGTGGCGTAAGTTCCCGAACCGCTTTTTTGTCAGCGGCGTGGAGAAAGCGCGCATCATATGGGATAAGGACAAGCAGCAGTTCGGCTATGCCTACCTGCAAGGCGTGAAAGGCGAGCAGTTCGCCAAATTCCGCGATACCTATAACCACATCCTCGCCCTGCACCGCCAAGAACGCGAAAACGTAACCAAACAAGAGGCGGCATCAGAAAAAAACGAAGCCCGGTTGGCACAAGAACCGGCAGAAAAGTTACCTGAAATATCTGTGAAACGTCCTCCCCAGCTACCCACAATGCCTGATTTCGGTCTCAAAGGTGAAGACCTTCGAGCCTTCAATCGCGGCTGGCAGAATGCGGCTGATTCTTTGGATGCGGTCATCGCCAAACAATCCGAAAAAATTGCCGAACGAATAGCTTTATTGGAAAAAGCCGGTATTCCCTATGTTCGTATGGAAGCATTTATGGACAAAATCAATGGTGGTGAAGTCAACGGATACGGGGAGAAACATACGGTGCAACGGTTGACTGAACTGGAACAGTTTACAGAACGGTTGCGCGACAAGGCCATGAAACCTTCCGGCTATATTGGCACCGGTTACAAAAATCCCCGTACTACTGCCTTCACAGCCTTGGGTTGCGATATTGCAGATACATACGCCAAGCTGGATCCTGCCATTCCTTATTACGAAGATCGCAACATCGTCGCGTGGCTCAACCATCACCCTGTACCACAGCAGATCCGCCCTGCCCCA
Source organism: Neisseria sp. HMSC065D04 (assembly GCF_001815675.1). Lineage (NCBI taxonomy): Bacteria > Pseudomonadati > Pseudomonadota > Betaproteobacteria > Neisseriales > Neisseriaceae > Neisseria > Neisseria sp. HMSC065D04. The sequence continues at coordinate 27,170 of NZ_KV821529.1, read as the reverse complement.
ACTATCAAAGGCTCAAACACAGCCGTTATACAACAATCCCTTGAGGAACGTTTACAGGCAGTTCAAGGACAGTATGAAAAACGGTTATCTGATATGAATGCAGACGGGCAGAAAAAGCACCGCATTTTAGAGGCAGGCATGGAAAACCTGATTAAAGGCCTGCCCGAACAAACACAGATGCAGGCACGCCTGAATTTCTATCAGACCCAATATGGCCGCCTGACGACACAAAAAGACCTGGAACAGCCTCCTGAGCAACAGGAACTGTTTTACGGAAGATAACGATAAGAAAGGTCGTCTGAAACCATGTTTCAGACGACCTTTTCCTATTAGGACAGACAGATGAGTAAGGACACAATTGAAACCGACGAAAAACGCCTTGCCCTGCGCGTATTTGGTTTAACCGAAGGCGAATTGGCAGCTTTACGCGAAATTGCCTGTAAAGAATACGGGAAACCCAGTGTATCGCTGCTTGCAAAAAATATGCTGAAAGCCCGGTTGGATGCACCGGAGGAACCCGAACTGGTCAGACTTCCACCGCCCAAAGGCAATAAGCGGATTACAGTTCGCCTCCCGGAAAAAGACCGCGCTTACCTTGAGGCCGCCGCTAAACAACATAAAAGCAGTGTGAACGACATCGTACGCGATATAGTCCAGTCCCACGTCCGCAACCATCCCATGTTGTCAGCCGCCGAAGTCGAAGTCCTGCACCAATCCAATTACCAGCTTGTTGCCATTGGCCGCAACCTGAACCAAATCGCCCGAAGCCTCAACATGGGCGAAGGTGTTTCACTTACATCTGACCAAATCAATGCCCTTTCCCAATTCATCAGACAACATACCCAAAGGGTAGGTGACGTACTACGAACCAACCGTAAACGCTTGTCTGAATAGGAGCAAACCTATGTCCCTGCACCGTAAAATAGACGACTGGTTCTTGGGCTACAAAACCCGTTCCGTCCGAGCTAAAGATTCCGGTATCCCCATCCCAAAATCCAAACACCGGACAAATTCCCGCGTTCCGCTCAAACCGGGCAGCGGTTTGACCAACCTGACAGCCGCTGCAAAAAAACACCCTGAAGTCATGGTTAAAATTCCCAAGCGACTTAGCCGTAACTCTAACGGTATGCAGGGCATACGAAACCATTTGGACTATATTTCCCGCAATGGTAAAACTACCGTCGAAAATCATTCCGGCGAAAAGTTAAACGGTAAAAAGGCGGTCAAATCGCAACTTGATGACTGGCAGAAACTCAATATCCCTGAAAGAGGTAAACATCGGGAAGCCCTCAATATCGTCTTGTCCATGCCCGCCGGAACACCTCCGCAGGCTGTATTGAATGCCGCCCGCAATTTCGCTTCCGAACAGTTTGCCGACCATCAATACCTGTTTGCTTTGCATCACGAATCTGAAAAAGAAGGTGAACCCGAGCATCCCCATGTCCATTTGTGTGTATTGATGAGAGATACTTACGGGCAGCGACTTAACCCACGCAAAAACGACCTTTTTGAATGGCGTGTCCGTTTTGCCGAAAAACTCCGTGAGGAAGGCATAGAGTGCGCCGCCACCAAACGACAGCACAGGGGAAAGATACACAAAGCCGAAAACGGCATAGTGAAAGCAATGAAGAAACGCGGAGCGACCCCCCGCATTGAAAAGCAGCGGCTGGAGGAGTTGAACCAAGCCATCAAGAACTTGGAACGACCAACACATCCCCACATTCAGAAGGTCATGCAGACACGCGGTTACATATTGGCTGAATACGGTCTAATCGCCAAAGAACTGTATAAGATGGGACACAAAAATGAAGCCCGGCTTATCAGTAAACTGGCTAAGGATATGATTGGACAGCCTCTAAGCACCAAAGCTCAACAGGAATACGACCAAAAAGTCAGACCTCAAATGCAACACGAAACCCGCTCTTTCAGGCAGTCAAATGTTGAACAAGACAACGACCTCTCTCGTTAAACGATAAAGTAAAAGCCCTGCGGCCATACAGATGTCTGTATGGCCGCAGGGCTTTTTTTGTTTTTTTGATGAGTCAAACTGTGCAAATGATATTGCTCGTTGGGCAAATAGAGTAGACAATTTGATTATGAACAATTTAAGTCCTGATTATTTTAAATTAGCCAAATTTTAAGGCATTTATTTGATAGGCAATTAGAGCATACCCAAAATAACCAGGAGCAACATTTATGATTACAGATGGCATGAAGACTTTAATTGGAAAAAAATATTACCAACTCTCCCGTGATGAGAAACTTATTGTTTCAGATATATTTAAAACAGGGAGAAAACACGGTTTCAAATTGATTGTCAATTTACCGTCGGATGCAGATGAAGACCTCAAAAAATCGTTACAGAATGGCGTTTGGGGTATTCGTGAGATGGAACATAAAGACGCGATTGGTCTCGTTGTTCAAGTAGAAAAAACATGAAAGCAGCGAGAATCTACCAACGTGTCAGTACCGAAGAACAAAATCTCGAGCGACAAAACGCCCAAATTGAACAAGCTAAAGCTGAAGGTTACTACATTGCGGGTGTCTATAAAGAAAAGGCCTCCGGTGTCCGTGCTGATCGACCTGTCCTGAATCAACTGATTGCAGACTTGCAAGATGGCGATGTGATCATCACCGAACATATCGACCGCATCAGCCGTTTGCCTTTGGCAGAAGCGGAAAAACTGGTCGACCGCATCCGCGAAAAAGGTGCGTTCCTGTCCATTCCCGGCATTATCGACCTGAGCCAAATCCAAACCGATTCCGAAATTGCCAAAATTGTTTTGGACAGCATACAAACCATGCTGCTCAAAATTGCCCTACAAACGGCCAGAGACGACTATGAACAACGGCGTAACCGTCAAGCCGCCGGCATTGCTGAGGCAAAAAAACAGGGACTTTACAAAGGCCGTCAGGCAAATATCCAAAAGCATAAACTGATTGTCAGCCTACGCCAAAACCATACCCTTCAAGAAACGGCCGCTCTAGCCGGATGCAGCGTATCGTTAGTCAAAGTGGTAATGCGGCAACACAAACAATCTCAAATCCCAAAAGAGGAATGAAAATTGGCTACGTTAATGCAGAAAGACGCTTTAATAGAACGAGTTGCCAGTGTACAGGCACTTATTTCACGCAAAACACCCTATTCGGAGGTGCGCTCGGAAGACCAAAAACGCATTGCTGAGTTGCGTGGTTTCCTATATGACACCAAACCGGAAAATATCGACTTCGGCCGAGTAGCGGAGGAGTGCAATACCTTACATCAAAAATATTCAATCATGCCTAACATCGAATGGGACGTATGATGTCGGACAGACGAGAAGCGTTGATTTTCCGGCATTTGTGGAATGACTTGATTTCCGAACAGCAGGTAAGTCCAGTCAAATCTCCGAAAGGATTTGTATTGGGAGGACAACCCGGAGCAGGTAAATCAAACTTAGTAGGAATAATACGTCAAGAATTGAATCGAAACGTTCTTATCATTAATGGCGATGAGTTCCGTCGTTACCATCCTAATTTTGACGGCATACAAGAACAATATGGTATTGATTCCCCCAAACATACCGCCGCCTTTTCAGGACATATGACCGAACGAGTAATAGAAAAGGCATTACGAGAAGGATATAACATCAGTGTAGAAGGTACATTTCGCACTACCGAAACGCCCATGAGAACTTTGGAAAAAATGCGTGAACATGGTTATCAAACTGCCGTCTATATCCAAACAGCACCATTAGAAGTAAGCTGGCAAAGCACCTTGGAACGTTATCATGCAATGGAGCTGCTTGGAGAAACGCCAAGGGCAACGCCCAAAGAACATCATGATTTGGTTGTTAAGTTGTTGCCACAAAATGCGGACGCCGTGTTTTTATCAGGCAAAGCCGATGAGTTTAAAGTATATTCGCGTGAGGGATTAATATTTGATAGTCGTGTACAGTTCCAAGAAATGCCAAGTGTAGCCATAGATCATGAACTACACCGTAACACACGTCGTCTGAGAATATTGGAAACTAATTTACAAGAACACGCCCACTTATTGTCAAATACACAAAAACAAGTAATCGCTGGAGCAGAGGAGTTGATTGCCAAACTACCGCCTTCTTTCCAAATTCAAGCAAAAATCAATCTATATGACAACCAACTTCAACAGTTGGATAAGCATCCCAAACAAGATAGGGATTTAGATATTGAGCGTTAAATTTACTAAACCTCTTGTTCCAAAAGTTAATTCTCTTGGCATTACTAACAACCTTAATTATTGTGTAAGTTTAGCTATCAACTCTACCCATTTTTTTAATGGCATATCTGTATGGCTTTTGAGATTTATATCAGCCTCCCAGCGTTGAAATGCTGATATATTTACCTCTAACAGATCGGCGGTAGCCTGTTGCGTCAGGTCGTATTTTTGGCGTAACGCCTTTAAATTTGCGGGGGTGTATCCCAGTTCGGGGTTATCAATCATGTTTGTTCCTAAAAAATCGGTTGAAACTTAGTAGTTTCAACCGATTTTTATTATTTATATGGTGATTTATATAATCTTAAATCAAATGCCGCTTGCTCCTCTAGGTTTGCGGGGCGTGCAAAATTAAAATCATCAGGGTTGTCGATTTTGTCCATAAGCTCGGCCACTTTTTTGCTGTTGGTTGGAAACTCGCGTCGTTGTACTATCAGCCCAATTGCCTGCATAGGGTTGTATATTGCGTATCTTTCTACATTTGATGGTATTTTTGCCTTTTCACCGTAAATGACAATCAGCAAATCCGCCATAATTTCAAGGGCTTTAATTCGTTTAGCCTTATCGGTTGGCTCGGTATCTCCTGTTAGGTGGGGGGGGATGTGTGCTAATACCTCCGGTGGTGCTACTATGGCCGCACCTGTTGATGTAGCTAGATTGGCTAAAATCTTTGTTGCTTCTGTTGCGGCTGCAAGCGGGGTTAACCCACACTTAACTCCGCGTTTAGTTGCTTGGTCTGAAAACAGGTCATAAATATAGCCTTCGCCGCGTTTTTCGATGGTTAATGTTGCTTTCATTTTTTCGCTCCTGTTGGTTTGCCGACACTGCCCGTCGGTATGGGCTGCCACCCCAAAGGGTGGCGGATTAATCAATAAAAAGAATCTTGCAGAACTAAATCAGTGCTGCCGTCCCAGTCGCTGATCGCAATGCAGCGCCCGTCTTTCGGGGTGTGAAATGTATTAGGATAGTAAAAGTGGATTTTTTTGATTCCCCAGCCGTCTTTATATTTGACAGCTTTAAATTCGGGTTGGCTATATTCGCCGTGGGCAAGGTAATAAGTGCCTTTAGGATAAAAGTTGCCGTTTGACATTTCTTCCAAATGTTCGATATTTCTCAAAAATTCAACGGCTTCTTTTTTTGTTTTGAATACTAAGTTTGACATTTTTTAATCCTTTACTTGGTTAATAAGTCCGAACCTCGCCCCGATTCGGTGGGGTGGCAGACATTGCTGTCTGTCCATGTGTGTATATTACCGCGATTTTCGCGGTAATGCAATATCTATTATGTTGATTTTTCAAATTTTAATAAGATCATCAGATTTCAGGCTATACCTTTGTTTATTGTGTGAGCCTCCCTCAGTGTTACGTTGACAAACTGGTCTTTATTAAGAATGTTTAACTAAGGAGAATGTAATTTCAAATGAACTCTATTTTGGGGTAAAATGATTTTGTTACAAAATCAAATAAGGGAAATATATGGTCGAATTGCCTAAAAAACGTGGTGGGCGTAGGGAAGGAGCTGGGCGAAAAAGCAAGAACGGTGAAGCGACGACAGTAAAGCGTATTCCTGTTTCTTTAATACCCGCTGTTGATGCCATGATTGCCTCTTCTGCCCTGCCACCGGACAGTCTGATTCCAATAAGTCGGACAAATCTGAAGGTTCCGGTTGCCTTAGAAAAAGTACCGGCCGGATTTCCGTCACCTGCGGAGCCGTATGTTGCTGACTATCTCGATTTTAACGAGTACCTTATCACAAACCCGTCTGCCACCTTCGCCGCACGTTCCGGCGGATATTCCATGCTTGATGCGGGTATCGGTAAAGACGATATTATGATCATTGACCGCTCTAAAACACCGAAGCACGGTGATATTGTGATGGCGGATTTAGGTAACGAGTTTACGATCAAACGGCTATACAAAGTTCCCGGTCGTAAGCCAGAGCTGCACTCTGAAAATGCTTCCGGCGAGTACCCTGATTTTGTACCGACCGATGGAGATACATGGTCGGTTGTAGGGGTCGTGACTTTCGTCATCAAAGACGTGCGTCAGGGGGGCTGACATGTACGCTCTGATAGACGGCAACAGCTTTTACTGTTCTTGTGAGCGGGTATTCCGGCCGGACTTGAAGAACGTCCCTATCGTCGTCCTGTCAAACAACGACGGTTGTGTGGTCGCCCGCTCTGCCGAAGCAAAGGCACTCGGCATCAAGATGGGCGAGCCGTATTTCAAAGTAAGGCATTTAGTAACACAAGGCCGTCTGAAAGCCTTTTCCAGCAACTACGAACTCTATGCCGACCTGTCCCGTAGGATGATGGAAACCATCGCCGGTTGTGTCCCTGCGGTTGAAGTCTATTCAATTGACGAATGTTTCGCCAGTATGGACGGTATCGAAAACCTCGCCGAACTCGGCGGCCAAATCAGACATCGCGTATTGCAGTGGGTCGGTATCCCGACCTGTGTCGGCATCGCACCGACCAAGACGCTGGCCAAGTTTTGCAATCATCTTGCCAAACGTTATCCCGATCACTTTGGGGGAGTGGTGGTTTGGTCAAATTGGAATGAGGCTGTCCGCCTTCGCGCCCTGCGCAGCCGGGGTGTTGATGAGATTTGGGGAATTGGGGGTAGAACAGCGGCCAAACTGGCGGCGCAAGGAATTTATACCGCATTGGACTTCGTTCGTGCAGATACCGCTACCCTACGCCGGCGATACGGCGTTACGGTCGAACGGACGCAGCGTGAAATGCAGGGTATTGTCTGTGATGGTTTGCACCCCGAACCGCAAACAAGGCAGAATCTTGTCCGCAGCCGCAGTTTTGGAACGTGTATCGAGACACCGGAGGCGTTGCAGGCGGCGATTACGCATCACATCAGCTCGGGGGCGGAAGCCTTGCGTCGTGACGGACTGGCGGCTTCTGCCGTTACCGTATTCCTACACACGGATTTTTTCCGGGAAAAAGCCCCTCAATACCATAAGAGCCTGAGCCGTAATTTGGCCGTGCCGACAGCCGATACCATCATTCTGAACCGCGAGGCGCAAAATTTGTTGGGGAATATTTATCGAAGCGGCTACCTCTATAAAAAATGCGGGATTGAATTGGGTGGGCTGAAACCAGCCGGACAGGTACAGGCTGACCTTTGGCAGCCCGAAAGTACCAATCCGGTCATGGAGGCATGGGATAAAATCAATCGTCGGTACGGTAGAGGCCGTCTGAAACTTGCATCAGAACTGCTTGCGGATGAATGGAAAATGAACAGAGATAGGTTGAGCCAGTGCTATACCACACGTTTTGTTGATTTACCCATAGTTTGACCGAGGATTATCCCCATAACCTTATGAAATTAAAGATTGGTTGGATGTTTAGTCCCCCTCCATTGGGCGGTGGCATATGGCAATTTCGAATGAAGTGTTACGGCATATTTCATTTATCCGATAAATTTCCTGCCATGCCTTATGCAATAAAATGTTCCGCACAATTGGGATGGCTTTCAATAGCCGGTATCGGTAAAAATAAATATTTCGTCGGTTACACCAAATCCTCAAAAGCTCGTCTTCGTCATTAATCACGATATGCTTCAGAATCAACCCTTTTGAACCCACAGGAAGCAGGTAACGTGGATCAGGGTTATCAAAGTGCCGTCCTGACCCGTTAAAGTCATAAAGAATGTTTGGCTTCATCCCCGCAATATCATGGGTATCTCGTGGTTCAGAAATCTCCCCTTTCCATTCAAAGCACAATGTCGCTGATCGGTTTCCAAGCTCGTGTACCGGGACTTCGCCAAACGTACCCAAAAAATTCATCCCACCATCGTACTCCGTAATTTTAAATGGAGTATCAAACCTGCGGTTTGCTATCAACATATCAAACAAGCGACCAATGTGTTCACGCCTTAGTAAAAGCATTAGTTTTCCTTATGTGTTATTTTCCATCCCTGCCCACGTCAAACACCACTCAAAATCGACAAAGGCAGATATTTTGTCTAAATAGCTCCAGTTTAAGAGCTGTCAGCTACTAGATTGAATAGTAATAATTTTTCATAAATAAAAAAGCCCGCCGTAGGGGGCAAGAGAAAAATAGGCGTGGCAATTTTGCAGGCTGCCGAAGGTGCCGGAAAAGTTGCCTAAGTCTGTTTTTCTCTTGGGGGCGTGGGGACGTTTCTGCCGAACCTTGAGAGGCGGTAACGGGGCTGCGGCGGGCGTTTTTTTCCGTTAAGTTCCCTTCGGCATATAAAGGTCGTCTGAAATCGCCGTTTCAGACGACCTCTATATCTTAGTCGTTGTAAATAACCTGCTCTACCGTCCACCATGTATGCGGGTAATTAGCCTTAAAATCTTCAATTTTCCATTGAATATTTTCATCGTCAACCCCTGTATCATAGATAAATTTTTTGTCAGAACCTATAAAATGTGTTGCCCTTATGCAACCTTTTCTAATGCTCACTTCAATTTCAGAAACATTATCCAACATCAAAAACTTAATTAGGGCTTCGGTATCCAGTCGCGTTTCAGCGGGAATTTTACCTTTAAGGCATTCAGAAAACATTTTGTCATACGTTTCACGCGGCAATAATGCAAATGTTTCTGTCATTGTTCCAACACTGTAATCATGACAGGTGTCTTTCAGCAAATCATAGGTCAAATCTGAACTGCCTTTTAAAGCGGTTGCAAAAAGTTCGACACAATCGTCAGCCGTCAAGCCGTCATTCAGTGAATCTATATGCCGCCACATCTGCATAAAAATTTCTCGGATTTCCTTCGGGCTTAACGCCGAAATTTCATTTAAAATTCTATCTATCATATTCACTTCTTTCACATCTTGAATCATCACTCTTCTACCTTTCTTCAAAACAAAACCAACTGTTCTTCCAATGTCAATAAAGGGGCGGTTATCTTCGTTTCGTCTTGGCTGTTCTGTTTTGCATCAAAAGCGGCTTTTTTGTCTGCTTCAATTTCGGCTTTCATATCGTCTTCAAAACCTCCACGCAACCAATGCACCGTCCGCCATGCCGTATGAAATTCGTTTTTTAAACTGTCTCCATGTATGATTTTTGCGGGGATACCGTAAAAATGGCATTGCACAAAACACATCCACACACACAAAACATCTATATCAACCGCAACCGCTGCCATATGTAAAGTCGGAACTTTTCCGCTATCGGCGATATGTTCCGCAAAGGCAAGCAGATTCGCACCGCTGCCGCAACATGGCTCAAGCAAAGAAACAAATCTTTGTTTCTCCAGTTTCTCCGCCGTGTCGATTCCTACCAGTTTCGCCATCACTCTTGACACTGACATAGGCGTAAAATACTGCCCATTACGCTCGTTTGACGCGCCCAAGTCCATATAAAGCTCACCCAAAAAATCTTCGTAGCTTCCGACGTTCACCGCTCTAATGCAGCCCGCTGCCAAAACGCCCAACAGCTCAGGAAAAATTTTAAAAGCCTCTTCTTTATATTCTCGGCGAATAGTGTGGTATCGCTCCTCGCGTATTTCCCAATCATCATCCCGCATATAACTATTAAAAATCGCAAGGGCTGCCAGCTCTACGAAATCACGAAAAACATCAGACGGTTTATATGTCGCACCGAATGAATAAATGAGTTTTTTCAGCTCTTTAACCGTGTTATCCATTTTTTGCTCCCGAAGGTTTCAGACGACCTTTGCCGCCTGAAACCGTTTAAATGCCATTACCACCAACTGTCATAGAAAACTGCTCGCCCCTCAGCTATCGCTAAGCGCGCATTCGCTATAAAGGTTTTGGTTTCTGTAATGTCTTCGGGATAGATTTGCGAATCTCCAAAGAAAAAGCCCGGCGTGTGTTCTAGTTTTTCATCATTTAAATCAGCCTCCAGCCGTTCTAAATCTTCAAGTTCTAGGCGTACAGTGCAACAATTAAATACATCGGCTTTGCCGCCTTTTTGCCGATATAGTTTTTCCATCCAGCCATGCAGATGGTTAAATTTCCGCCAGTACGCAAATTGATTCAGTTCTGCTTCATCGCGTTCATCTTCACTCACATTCACATCGGTTTGACGGTCGCCGACAAACTTGGCATTCATGGTGTAGCCGTACATATCAAGTCCCATTTGATAATCCTTTCATAAATGTTCATTCATAAATAAACAACCATCGGGGGCAGCGGCCGCCGTGTTGTGATGTCGTAAAAAATTTCAAAGCGCAAAAAGTCCAGACTGGCTTTGTGCGGCTTTTATCTTTGTCCGGTGCGCCCTCTGCGGCGTGGTGGAAAAGGTAGAAGCCGTGCAAAGACACTTGTCTTGGTCTGGACTTTTTGCGCTTTGAAATTTAGACATCAACCAACAACACGGCGGCCGCTGCCCCCGATGGTTGTTTCAAACCTTCAGCCGCTTTGCGGCGTTTCCGCCCTTTTGGGCGGAATTGAAAAAACGCTTTAGGGCGTTTTTTGGCACTCGTTGCCTATCCTGCGTTGTAGTTAAATTTAGTGTGTACTTATGAAATCTTCCCTTTTTGAAGGGTAGATACGCGCCGATTGGAAAGAATTAGTTCAGTTATTAGATATTTATTAGATTGAAATAGATTGAAATTAGATAATATTTAGATAAGTATGGGCTATTAATAGATTTAAATAGATTTAAAATAGATTAATTTTTAGATTGATTAAATGGATTTATTAGTTTAGTATTAGATTTTATTAGTTTATCAATAGAAATTATTAGATTTAGATAGCTTGATTTTAGATTGGAATTAGATATGGGTATTTCGGTAGAAGAATTTATAACTGAGCAGGAAGAAAAAGGACGACGTTCTAAATTAGAGCCGTTCAAAACAGACATCCTGTTGCTTAAGCAAAAAGGCTTTTCTCAAAAGCAGATTCAACAGTTTTTGATGGAAAACGGTCTCAAAGTTGGATTGACGACAATTAACTGGTTTATCAAAACACGTTCAAAATTAGAAACAATCCATAAACCGGTAAACAGCAAAGTGGAGGTACAAAAAGCTCCGCAACTACAAAATCATTTGCAAAAAAATGAATCGCAAATACCGGCAAATGGCTCATCTGAAACAGCAGGCAAAGGCAAGTTTAACTGGCAGAGCAATATTGATCCAGAGGCATACAAATGAAAAAGCCGTCTGATTCACTCAGACGGCTGTACCAACAATAACGAATTATTTAATCTGCTCGACTACCAAGCCCTTACTTTCAAGCAAAACTGCTGCCTTACGGTCAAAAGTAACGAAACACGACGCTCCCATCATGCGTCCCAAAAACTCGTTGACTCCGTCGGCAAAGTCGCCATTGTCTTCCATAATGGCAAATCCCGCTCCCAGCTCGTCCTCCTGAATAACCAAATTGGGGATAGATTCGGAAAAACTGCGAAGTTGTTGCAAAACAAGGTTTTTTTCCATTTTATAACTACGGGTCAAAACCCATACGCATTCCAAAAATACCGTGGTTGGCACAATCACACTATCAGCACTTTCCAGTAATTCCAATGCCTTATCTCTTTGTACCAAATCGTCATCAACGAACAACCGTACCAAAACATTGGTATCAATAGCAATCTGCCTCATTTGAGTTTCAATCCTTCAGAACCTGCCGCTGCCCCAGCATCGGCAATAGCTTCTTTCAGCTCGTCAATGGATAGATGGACATCATGCGGATTGCCTAAACAACCGGCGAAATCCCTAAATGATTTGTGAGAAACAGTTTTCTTTTTTTCTGCCCGTATCCGCAGCTCGCCGTTAGGCAGTTTGCTGACATGGATTCTGTCTCCGGCAGTAATGCCCAAATGCAGCAAAAACTCTTTTTTCAGCGTAACCTGATTTTTAGCGGTTAATCTCAAAGCCGTTCCCATGATAAATCTCCATCAAACAAAGTAAGGTAACTTTACCTTACTTTTTGTCTCGTCTCAACCCATTTATCCACAAAACCTGTACATATCCCTCCCTCAAAAACACCCAATATCCTATCAAACGCTAATATCCATCTACATAGATAATAAATTGCACAAAAAACAATCAGGCGGCCGCCTGTAATATTTTTTGATAGTGATCTGTGATCGTGGTCTTTGTATAAAGGCCGTCCTATACGGACAAAGTTCTCTGTCCTCAAAAGCCAATGTTCTTTGTTCAAAATGTACAAACACAGTATTTTCAATTACTTATTTCAGCAAAAAAAGCGGATTTTTATCATCTGATTTGGGTAAAAATAGGAATACGGTACGGAAAACAGGTGGGCATCTCCCAATCTGCGCCGAAAAACAGGCAAAACCGCCTTTCAGACGCCCTTTCCGGCTTCAAATGGCACAAAAAAAGCTGCCGGAGCAGCGTTTGGGCGTGGCGGTGCCAACAGCCTGATGATTACTGTTTTTTCCTAAAGAGGTTTTTGAGATTTTGGCGGGCTGAATTGTCGGGATTCCGCTGTCTGCCTGTATCGGGTGGCGGGTCGGCGGATTGTTTGATTTGCGCCTCGTATTCCGCCCTAGCTTTGCGCGTGGCCGCCTCGGACGTCGGCGGCGCAGGGATGTTGGAGGAACGGTCAAAGGTGTAGAAGCCTGCCCAGCCGTTCAGAATAGCTTTCCGCATGGCGGCTTCGAGGTCGAAATTTCTATTTTTGAGGTCTTTGAGCTGGTTGAGCAGGATTTTTTTCTGCTTGATATTGAGGGGCTTGCCTTTTTCAGCGCGCATCTTCAAAAAGTCATTCCAAAGTGTGAGGTTGATCCACTTCTCAAGCCTAAAATTGTTGATGTCGAGATGGTAGCGGCTGTCAAACTGCGGTAACGGCTCGCCTTTAACTAGATAGCAAAGCTCCAATAAACGCTCTTTGTTGAGCTGCCAGTGCATTCTGCCGTGTACGCCTGCGCGTCGGCATTGGATCACACCTTTGCCCAATAAAAATTTCCGCGCCTTTTCGTACCCACGTCGCGTCAGTCCAAATTCAGCGAACAACTGGGCGGCTGTCTTGTATATCCAGCCCTGACGTTTCGGCTCCTTGTCAGCCACATCGCTCCACCAAAACAGCCCCGACAATAACGTCGCTGCCTGAATATTGGAGCCGCACAAAAGCCCGAACTCGCGGTAAACCACGAAGTCCGTTGTAATGTGATGGCGGATGTCGGAGATAAACATGATTATTTTGCGGTTTGCACGCTTTTGTGCAATTTCAAAAGTGCAGTTCCCACCTCAAATGAAATAGCCTTTTTACTTTTGCTATTTTGAGTACGGTAATAGTTATTCTTCACTTGAGAAATAAAACCTTGTGAACATCCACAAATCTCTGCTATTTGTCTTTGGGAATAACCTGCATCTTGAATTTCTTGAATGATTTTTGTCCAATCCATAATGTTCCTTTCCATACAATCCACATTCTAATTAGAAAGCTAATTTAGTTCAATAACCAAACTAATTGAACAAAACCATAGACTGTTTGTTTTAAATAGAGCGCAAAGACTATGGAACACATTGGAGATCGTATCCGTATTGCGAGATTGAACCTAGAGCTCAGTCAGTCTGCGTTAGCGAAAAGAGCAAATGTAAGCCAAGGAACAATTGGTCAATTAGAGAGTGGACGAAATCAAAGTTCAGCTAAGATCGTTGAACTGGCTTCGGCATTAAATGTTTCTCCTGAATGGCTACTTTATGGGAAAAATCCTCCTTCAGTATTCCAAAAGCCGGAAAATATCGAAACTTCAGAATCTTATATTACTTCTGAAATAAGTGCTGTTGCACTCAAAAAGGAATTTTTAAAAGCTCAAGGATTTGATGTTGATTATGTAGATTTCATTCGATGTAAAGATGAAAGTATGTCACCAACAATCAGTATTTTTGATGATGTGGCGTTTTCTCGGCTAGACAAAGTCAAACATGAAAATGGGGTGTTCGTTATAAAACGAAGTTCTGGTTTAATCTTCATTCGAAGAACAATTCTTGATTCAACCCAGAAATGGATATATCGCTGTGACAATTTGGACAAAACACGTTTCTCAGATGTGGATGCAATTGAGTCAGATGAAATTCTTGGTAGAGTTATTTGGCGTGGTGGGCTTAACTCCTTTAATTTATAAAATATAAATAATATGAAATAATGGTATAAATTACTATCTAATTCAACTATTTCCAGGTCGCCTAATAATTTAAGGCGACTTTTTTTGTAACGATAAATTACCACGCTAATAAAATTTTACACTAAAATATTAGCAAACTATTTACTTATTTCAATTAGTTTGCTAATATTTGCGTATCAAAGCTCTTTAACAGTTTGGAACGAAGCAACCGGCCTTCGGAGTTTTTTCGGAGTATAAACCTCGAAAATAACAGGCGTAAAAAAGGCGATCGAGCCTTTGGGTAAGAACCAACGGTTGCTGGCAGCTTTCAACCTGCCAAAAAAAAATGCCGCGCATCCGGGTAGCCTGATGAGAGGGTCCGGTAACAGGCGGCAAGTTGGACGTATTTTTTAATCAGGACGTAATCCCGATGCAGCAGCGATAATCTGCGGACAAGCTGCAAAATACATTTTGGTTTTTCTTTTCGCCCGCCGTGAGCGGGGATTTATCGGATAAATCCGATAGGGCATAGGCCCAAATGTTTTGACGGCTCTACCCGTCTTTAAACATGTATCCAAATCCAAGCCCACTTCTTGCACAAGTGGGTTTCCGTTTGGGTTCATCCGAAATAATAATAAAGTTTATTATTTCAGATAGTTTATTATTATAGTTCAAAGGTGAAGTTATGACAAATATGACAAAGGATGAAATTAAAGCCCTGCAAATCAAAGCAGCAGAAATCAGTGATCATTTTGAAAACAAATCGTCGGTTTATGTGCGATCAGGACAGGAAATTTTTCATCTGAACCGTGAGAATCACGATGACGCATTCATTGCATCGCGTATCGCAAATGAATATTGGTGGAAATTCGAGTGGTTTCTGAATGATAGTGATCTTTGGAAAGATAGCGATTTTGACGATATTGATGAGGTTGCCGCGGAGTTTGAGGGTAGGTTTGCGGGATTTTTTCAGGAGGGTTGAGAATAGTGGCTTTAATTCTTAGGTTTTTCTTTGATGATTATGGATTAACTTCTGTTGGTATGCGGGTATTCTGTTTGTTTATGTTGTTGATTTCTGGAGTTGTTTTTTTTCTTTTCTTATTAGATGAAAAGGCCAAACAATTACCAAAAAATATTTTCGGTATCGTATTTTTC
This sequence comes from Neisseria sp. HMSC065D04, assembly GCF_001815675.1. NCBI lineage: Bacteria > Pseudomonadati > Pseudomonadota > Betaproteobacteria > Neisseriales > Neisseriaceae > Neisseria > Neisseria sp. HMSC065D04. The sequence goes on along the minus strand of NZ_KV821529.1, from coordinate 11,762 downwards.
ATGTTCATGTGTCTAATTGTCTCGTCCATGTTAGTAAATCCTTATGAAAATATTTCTGCAAGTGGAACGCCAATTCAAAAGGCTAATTTGAAAAGATGCACTGCCTGGAAAACCGTAAATCTTGAAAATATTAGGGAAATTATGACTAATTGCAAAGACAATGATCAGGAACAGAAATTTAAGGAAGGAATCGAATCCTTAGGAATGTAGCGCAGAGGAAAATTATGAAAGATATTGAAATATGTATCTTAATGAACTTGGCTGAGGATATTTGTGAGTTTTTAGAATTGCGAGCTGGTTCTTACATTATCCCTAAGCCTGAGTTTGATTTTCCTCGTCATGATGACCCTGAAATCTGTTACGCTGAAGCAGATATTGCCAAGAAATATCAAGAACAATTTGAATTGTATTTAACGAAAGGACAATTTGAATCAGAAGCAGGTTTTGATATTGCTGAGATAGCGAAGCAATTTAAGGAGCTGTTTTCGGAATTTATTCAAGAAAGATAAAACGATGTCTTTTATTCTTAATTGGTTATTTGATGATTATGGATTTCCTTCCGTATGGTGGTGGGTTTTTGTTTTTTTTTAATTACCATTTTCAGTGTTGTAACTCTCTATGCCGTCAATTATAAAAATGTACTCTTAATTAAAATCATCATCTTTGTCTCCGGCATCGTATATACGGGAATATTCTTCTTTATCACGATTTTTAATCCATACCAATATATGGCTGTCAGTGGAACAGCCATCCAAAAGCTCAATGTTCAAAGATGTACAGAGGGGATCACTGTTACCCATAACAACATAAAGAGTATTATGTTTGTCTGCGATAAACAAGAAATGTAATTTTAATTGATAACAAAATAAGCAAGGTTAATTTCAGGTCGTTAGAAGTTTCAGACCACCATTTCTACCGCCTAGCTACACCATAGGCGGCGGGCAACTCAGCGGCTCGAGAGAAAGGTAGACTGAGCGGTTCCGATACCGTCCGTGTGTGATGTTGTGTGAACAAGCACTTTGCCCGTGAATCAGTGAGCAGTAGCGGGAGGGTAAAAATCGGCGGCATGGCAGTTATCGCGCTTTGCCGTTTTGAGCGATGCCCTGATAAGGCTGACTACCGGCAATAGGTCGGGGAGCAGGTGGAAGCCCTGCATTTCAAATTAATTTAAAAGAAGACTCCGATGTATGCGAAAGTTCTTGTAATAATAGTTGGTATGATGCTTTCAGCAATAATAATTAAATTAATATATACGGCCAATCTGATAAATTATCTTAAAGCCAGTCCATTTATTATCGGGAGTTTTATGGCACTTGTTTGGATGTGGGCATTAGATGATTAATAACTAGAAGGAGTTATTGATATGCGTTTAGATGAAGGAAAAATGGAAGAATTGAGAGATCGAATTCTAGAGCTGAATGGAAAACGGTTATCAGAGTTAGATGAAGTGCAATTGAAGCTGTATGGAACTGCACTTTCATATAATAGAAAATTTAATAGAAAATTAGAACTGCTAATCATTAGTAAGCAAATTAATGAAAATGATTCCATCATTTATATAGGCAAGTTCGACGGTTTATGTACGTTCGGTCAAGAGGAAGGTAAGTCATGAAGTTTAACCGTCGTGAAAAAAGGCTGTTTGATGAACTGGCTTACTACACCTGTTTGGGTACGGAATATCCGTATGAAAAACAGACAAGGATGCTTAGGCTGATTGGTCTTGCTTTTGTCGTTGGAGCACCACTGGTGGGCGTTATTCCTCCCTACATAGACAAATTAAAACCACTTACCTTTCCCATTTTCTTTATTTATATGGCAATTATTTTTTCTATGATCTGCATTGGAATAAAACGAGACTATTTCCCAGGAGAAAAAATTCAGCATGACATCAACTTGCATCGAAGCGGATATATTCGTGAATATAATCTGCTCAAACAGGAAAACCCGGGACTGACCGTTGAAGCCTTTGCGGAAAGCATCAAAGTATTTTTGGCCGCCCAAGAAAAACAGCGCACCCAACAAGAAAAACGGGAAAACGAACAGAAACTGGCTGAACTGAAGCAGAAATACGATCTGTAATCGCGTTTCAAAAACCTTCCAATGCCCTGAGTATGATGGCGATGATAAGGTTGAGGATTGGCTGATTTTGGGGCGGACAGCCGTGTTAAAGCAACCGCACTTGAGATGGGAAAAAGACTTGTTAACTTTGACCTTTCTGAGACAAATACCTATTAATTAGCGTAAAGGAAAAAAAATGAGACCAAGTGAAGCATTTCAAACCACAAAAGAAATGAAGCTAGAGAATTTTGTGCAGATTTGGAATTTGGGCGGTGAACGTAGTATTGGGAATCAATTCTCAAATATGGATAAGGCCAATTATTTGGAATGTATAGATAAGTCTGCTGAGGAAAAAATTGTACTTCTGCAAAAAGAGCTTGACCAATTTATGGACTCTATCCCAACGATAAGTATATTTGGTTGTGGTCGTTACGCTGAAAGAGCAGAAGACGTAAAAATTGCCAACCAAATTCAGGAAAAAATTAATTTTGCTTCTCAAAAACGAACCGTCACCAACATTACGTCGGAATTTGATGCAGGTTGGGTGCTTCCCGGAATCAAGCATGGCAAATCTTCTAAAACACTGAATATTTCGCCTTTACCCGAAAATTGGGACGAGGTATGGCTTGTTTATGAGCAATATCCTCATTTTCATAGGATTTTGGTTGCGCGGAACAATCATGATGGTACGGTTCAGGTTTTCAAATCATGATGAAGAAAAGTAAATGTTTATCGGCAAACAACACAGACCACCGAACACATGATTAAACACTGACCGCCTGTGGGCAACTCAGTGGCTCGGAGCAAAAAGACTGAGCGGTTCCGATACCGTCCGTGTGTGAT
>NZ_KV821529.1:3547-8761 GCF_001815675.1 Neisseria sp. HMSC065D04 | reverse complement strand
GTGATGTTGTGTGAACAAGCACTTTACCCGTGAACAACCATCAGTAGCGGGAGGGTAAAAATCGGCGGCAAGGCAGTTATCGCGCTTTGCCGTTTTGAGCGATGCCCTGATAAGGCTGACTACCGGCAATAGGTCGGGGAGCAGGTGGAAGCCCTGCATTTAAGCCTATTTTGACGGAGACGCGAAATGAAGCAAGAGAACGACACCTTAGTCCGACTGAAGGCAAACATAGATGCCAAACTGCGCCATGCAGTGGAATACCGCCGCGATCAGGAAGAACGTGAAATGCTGGAGCGCATGATTTCACGGGGTATGATTCCTCAAGACGATTACAGCAAGGAAGAGCGAAAATTGTTGATTAAAGCCTTTTTCGCCTTTATATACGGACAGAAAGGAGATTCAACCCGAGAAACAGCGCGGGAATTTGAGCTTGTGTTGCAGAAGATTTTGAGTAACAGGTGTACAACTAATTTGCCTCCAGAGAAAAATGCACAAGATCTATATATAGCTGGGCAGTTACCCTTTGAAAACAAGTGTGACATTAAGTGTTTTTTGTCCTATCATGGTCATTCGGAACGATATAAATATAAGGATTTAACCTTTAAACCGGATTTAAAGACTGAAATTGATAAGTAATCGATTCTGTACAAGGTCGTCTGAAAAAAGTTTTCAGACGACCTTCAATTTATCTAAAAGCGAAAGGAAGCAACATGAAAAAACTCCGCAAGCCCGTCAAACAAATTGTGATTGGCACTTACGAAAGCATGAAGGCTGCATCCAAACAGGTTGACCTGTTGATGCGTGGCAATAGTGATTTATGCGTAAATATCGTTCAGGACGGACGCAAGTTTCAGGTTCGAACGGTTGCTTGGCAATAAAAAAGCCGCTTTCTTTCAAAAGCGGCTTTGGGAGAATTGGATAATCTCGTAGGGGTACGCAGATTATCCTTTTTTTCGTCTTTTATTTCAATATGGAAAAGGTATGTGTATGAAAAAATCCTTGGGTTTGTTTACAGCGGCGTTGCTGGGTGCCGCGCCCGCCGTTTATGCTGACGATGCACTGACCGGCGATACACGATTGGCGTGTGAAGCGGTTTTGTGTCTGTCTTCGGGCGATCGTCCGAGCGAGTGTGCGCCATCGATTAAGCGTTATTTTTCGATCCGACACAAGAAATTGGGCGATACGCTCAAAGCACGTCGGAACTTTTTGAAGATGTGTCCGGCAAGTTCTGAAAATCGGGAAATGGCCGGATTGGTAGATGCCATTGCGGAAGGTGCCGGTCGTTGTGATGCAAAAGAGTTGAACCGAATGATGCGTTATTCGGCATGGGAACAGGTTTGCGAACAGAAAACCTATAACCGTCTTGGCCGAAACTACACCAAACAGGAAAACTGTAAGTTGGTAAAAAAATTCCGTGTGCGCCCCGAAAAACCGCAATACTGCAAAGCATATTTTGAACATGGTTTTACAACCACTGGCGACAAGGTGCGCTATGTCGGCGAAGAGAAAACCGGTGGTCGTTGGGTTGATGTTCACTGAAAATTTCACTCCTGCTCTACATCGGCATAATGTTTAGCAGTTTATGCAGCTCTTCCAAATTGGTAAGAGCTGCTTTTTTACAAACGAAAGCCTGTTCAAGGACGAGCAGGTTTCTTTTTGTGAAAAAACATTACAAACGAAAGGTTATGCCATGAAGGAAGTCCATTTTATTGCTCAGGGTAAGGGCGGTGTCGGTAAATCTACGATTGCCTCATTTCTCGCTGACTACTTAAAAAACGCCAGTGCTCTGCCTATCCCGCTGCACTGCTTCGATACCGACCCTGTAAACCAAACCTTCCTGCGTCATCAGGCTTTCAAACCCGAGCTGGTTAAAATCATGACGGAACACAATACCATCAATTCGCGTAATTTTGACGGTTTGGTGGAAAAATTGGTGTTCGAAGAAGGCATAGCCATTGTTGACAACGGAGCGGCAACGTTTGTGCCGTTGATGTCCTATATGGCGGAGAACTCAATTCCGGAGTTGTTGGCCGAGAATAATGTGAGAATGGTAATCCATGTGCCGTTGACGGGCGGACAGGCATTGAACGACTGTATTACAGGTTTGGTTCAAATACTGAAAAGCCTGAAAGCCGAGGTTGTTGTGTGGTTGAACGATTTTCGGGGAAACGTGGAGCAGGAAAAACCGTTTGACCAGTTTAAAGTTTATAAAGAATTTAAAGACCAAATTATCGGCGTCGTCCATATCCCAAACCGCAATCCCGACACTTTTGGGAAAGACCTTGAGGAGATGACAAGCAAAAATCTGTCTTTATCCGAAGCAATTACATCTGACGTATTTGGCTTGATGCCACGTCAACGCTTGAGAACTGTACAACGCGATTTGTGGGAGAAGCTGAATCAAGTCCCATTCTTGGCGAATCAACATGAACACGGAAGTGAGTGATGATGAATCAGTCTGATGTAGATAGCATCATTGCAGAAACGTTTCGTCTGTCGGGAGTGAAACTGACGCCGGATGATCCACTTATTCCGATCCTTTTGATGCAGGAAGGTCGTCTGAAGGCTTTGTTCGCTGAGCAGCGTGTCCATACTCGTCAGGATTTTGACGAAATCACTGCCGAAATCGAAGAACCGCTGAAAGCGGCGGTTCAGATTGCGGAAGATTTGAAAACCTATCGGGAGCAGATTATGGCTGATCTGCTGGCAGGGTACGGCAAAGAATTGTCCGAAAGCGAAGGACGTATATCCAGTTCCATTCAACAAAAAATTGCAAAGCAAACTCAGGCGCATATTGATGAAGTGGTAGCTAAAATGAATCGTTCTTGGTTAGTCGCTGCATTGATATTTTTTGCAATTATTCTTTTGGGGCTCTTTATTCCAAAATTTGTATAGGGTTTATATGTTAACGGAATCAAGAATAAAGGTTGTTACCGAAAAAGTAGGTAGGTTGTTTGTCCCACATGAGGAACAATACCCACATTACAAACTGGTTCCGATTGATACAGACAGGCAGGGTTATCTCTGCCTGCTGTTTTATATCGACAGGAGCAATTTTTTGGTACTTGAGCCGCGTATTAAACGCTATGCGGCAGTTCGGCGGCTGTCGCTGCTGCTGGAAAATGCCCCTTATACGGTCTATGAAACAGTGAGGTAGCCATGAAAACTTATGACGTGAAAGAAGCGGCGCAATACTGTAAATGCCACCCTGAAACCATACGGGAACACATCCGCTCCGGCCGTTTGGCAGCCTCCATGCCCGGGCGGAAATACTGTATCACGCAGCCCGCACTTGACGCATTTTTGACCGAACTGGAAAATGCGCGGTTGCTGGCTTCACTCGAAAGTAGGAGTGAACAAAAATGCCGATCTATAAACGCGAAAACGGCGTCTATTACATTGACATTACAACGCAAAGCGGTCAACGAATTAGACAATCTTCTCGCACGAAAGAAAAAAATGAAGCCCAAAGGCTGCACGACAAACTAAAACATGAATTATGGCAGCAGGAACATTTCAACGAAAAACCGAAACGGCTGTGGGATGAAGCGGCAGTTCGGTGGATTGAAGAGATGGGGGACAAGAAAAGCATCAGGGATGACATCAGCCGTTTGCGCTGCCTGGTTCATTTCAGAGGTGTCTTCCTGCACCATATGAGCCGTGATTTCATCATGCAGACCATCAACCGCATGACTTGTTCAGACAGTACCAAAAATCGCTATCTTGCCTTAATCCGTTCGATTTTGAATAAGGCGGAAAAAGAATGGGGCTGGCTGGACAACGTGCCGAAGTTGAAGTTGTATCGTGAAGCCAAACGCCGTATCCGTTGGCTGAAGCATGAAGAAGCCCAAAGGCTGATTGATGCCCTGCCGGGATATTTAGCCGATATGGCAGTGTTCAGCTTAGCGACAGGCTTGCGGCAACGCAATGTACTGGGGCTGAATTGGTCGCAGATCAATCTAAGCCGCAAGACGGCATGGATTGAGGCCGACGAAGCCAAAGCAGGGCGCGCTATCGGTGTTGCTCTGAATCAGACGGCACTCGGTATATTGGAAAAACGGAAGGGCAAGCATCCATCTTTTGTTTTTACCCAACCAAACGGCAAACCCGTGAAAAGCATCAGTTCGCGTATTTGGAAAAACGCATTGTCTCAGGCAGGCATTGTTGATTTCAGATGGCACGATCTGAGGCATACTTGGGCAAGTTGGCTGGTACAAGCCGGAGTTCCGCTCGCCGCTTTGCAGGAAATGGGCGGTTGGGAAAATGTCGGGATGGTTCAGAAGTATGCCCATCTAGCCCCCGAACATTTGCACGAACACGCGGCTATATTGGACAGTGTCGGTCTTAGTTTCGACACAAAACAGGCACACCCCAAGATAGGCGGTGGCTAAGAAAAAAGCCTAAACAATTGTTTAGGCTTAGGAAAAGTGGTGGGTCGTGAGCGATTCGAACGCTCGACCAACGGATTAAAAGTCCGCTGCTCTACCGACTGAGCTAACGACCCGATAAGCTGTGAATTTTATAGAAACAGATGAGCAGTGTCAATGTTTTTCTGTATTTTTTCGGAACAAAATAGAACTTAAAGCACTGTTTATCGTCATATAGAAGAGATTATTAACATGATATGTGTTACAATTTTTCGGGCTGTTTATATAAAACAGCATTTTAACCAAAATCTTAACCAAAAATTCAAGAAGGATAGGACATGAAAAAATTACTGATTGCCGCAATGATGGCGGCTGCTTTGGCGGCTTGTTCCCAAGAGACCAAGCAAGAGACTAAGGAAGCGGCACAAGCCGTTGCGTCCGATGTTAAAAACACTGCAGCTTCTGCCGCTGATTCTGCTGCCTCTGCCGCTCAAGAAGCGAAAGATAAAGTCAAAGACGCTGCGGCTGATGCAAAAGAAACTGCCGATAAAGCCATGACTGAAACTAAAGAAGCTGCCGACAAAGCGGCTACCGATGTAAAAGAAGCGGCAGATAAAGCCGTTACCGAAACTAAAGAAGCGGCCGGTAAAGCCAAAGAAGCGGCTACCGATGCAGCCAAAGATTCTTTGAACAAAGCTGCTGATGCGACTCAAGAAGCTGCGGACAAAATGAAAGACGCTGCTAAATAATTTGTCGTGTTGACATAAAAAGGTCGTCTGAAAACCGAAGTTGGTTTTCAGACGACCTTTTGGTTTCTATAGTGGATTAACTTTAAACCAGTACGGCG
>NZ_KV821529.1:0-3447 GCF_001815675.1 Neisseria sp. HMSC065D04 | reverse complement strand
ACCAAGTGAATCGGTTCCGTACTATCTGTACTGTAGAAACCTTGTTTACGCCTGCGCTATCGGGCTGTCTTCTTCCTGCCGCTCTTCTTCGTGTTCCGCGCTGTTGAGCAATTTCAGCAGCTTTTCAGTTTTTTCCGAGTCTTCGCTGCGGAGGATTTTGGCGGTTTCGGTTTCGAGCAGGGCGGTGTTGCTGTGCAGGATGATGTTTTTGACGGGGAGCAGGTTGTTGGGGTTCATGGAGAAACGGCGCAGCCCCATGCCCAGCAGCATCCGCGTGTAGGTGGTGTCGCCTGCCATTTCGCCGCATATGGAGACGCTTTTTTCCATGCGGTTGGCGGTGCGGATGATGTGTTGCAGCATTTTGAGGACGGCGGGGTGTCCGGGCTGGTAGAGGTGGCTGACGCTGTCGTCGCCGCGATCGACGGACAAGATATATTGAATCAGGTCGTTGGTGCCGATGGAGATGAAATCGACGAGTTTGAGGATGCTGCCGACAGTCAGGGCGGCGGACGGGATTTCAATCATGCAGCCGACGCTGACCGTGCCGAAGGTTTCGCCGCGTTCGGCGAGCTGGCGTTGGGCGGTGTCGAGGTGGATAAGGCATTGGCGCACTTCGGACAAGGAGGTAATCATCGGCCACATCATGCGCACGGGGCCGTGGGCGGCGGCGCGGAGGATGGCGCGCATTTGGGTGCGGAACATGACGGGTTCGGCGAGGCATAAGCGGATGCCGGTGAGTCCGAGCGCGGGGTTGAGGCTGCCGTTGGGGGTGGCGTTTTGACCGAACCAGCGGGGGTTTTTGTCCACACCCAAATCGACGGTGCGTATGGTGATGCTTTTGCCTTTCATTTTTTTCACAATCGCGCTGTACACTTCGTATTGCTCGTCTTCAGACGGCATGGTGTCGCGGTTGAGATAAAGGAATTCGCTGCGGAAGAGTCCGACGCCGTCTGCGCCGAAGTTGTGCAGGGTTTTGATGTCTTCGGCGGATTCGATGTTGGCGAGCAGCTCGATGTTGATGCCGTCGGCGGTAGTGGCGGCAGTTTTTTTGAGTTTGTTGAGTTCGCGCTTGTGGAGGCGGTATTCGCGGGCGAGGCGGCGGTATTCGTTGAGGACGACTTCGTCTGGATCGATGATGAGGACGCCGTTGATGCCGTCAACGATGACGGTTTCGTTTTCGGTAATGAGCCTGCGGGCGTTGTGCAACCCGATGACGGAAGGGATGTCGAGGCTGCGGCCTAAGATGGCGGTGTGGCTGGTCGGGCCGCCGACGTCGGTAACGAAGGCGGTGATGCGCTGCTCTTTAAAGAGGACGGTGTCGGCGGGCGAGAGGTCGTGGGCGATCAGGATGGTGTCTTCAAACAAGCCTTCGTTGAGGTTTAAGTCGTTGCTTTGCCCGACGAGGTTGTTGTGGATGCGGCGGACGACTTGCAGCATGTCTTGTTTTCGTTCGCGCAGGTAGTCGTCTTCGATGTTGTCGAACTGGGCGGCGAGCTTGTCGCTTTGCTGTTTCAACGCCCATTCGGCATTGATTTTCTGTTCTTTCAAAATATCGACGGGTTCGCGCGAGAGGGTAACGTCGGTCAGCAGCATGAGGTGCAGCGAAATAAACGCGCCCAATTCGGTCGGGGCGTTTTCAGGAATCGCGCTGCGCAACTGTTCCAACTCTTTGCGCGTGGCTTTGATGGCGGCATCGAAACGGGCGGCTTCGGCGTCGATGAGGTCGTCTGAAACGTCATATTGCGGCACTTCCGCCGTGCCGCGCGTAATCAGGTGGGCTTGTCCGATGGCGATGCCTTTGCCCGCGGCGACACCGTGCAGCACGATACTCATTATTCGCCCTCGCCGAAGTAGTCGTTGATTAAGTCGGTCAATGCCTTCATGGCTGCGGCTTCGTCCAAACCGTCGGTTTCCAGCTCGATGATTGTGCCTTTGGCGGCGGCGAGCATCATTAAGCCCATGATGCTTTTGCCATTGACGCGGCTTCCGTTTTTCGTCACCCAGACTTCGCTTTGAAACTGAGACGCGGTTTGGGTGAATTTGCTGGAAGCGCGGGCGTGGAGTCCGAGTTTGTTGATGATTTCGATTTGTTGTTTTTGCATGTTCGGCTTTCGGGTGTGCGGGGTCGTCTGAAAACGTGTCGGTCGGGTTAGACGGCTTCGGCGTGCTGTTTGCACACCAAATCTTCCGGTTCGGCGGTGATGGCGAAAATGCCTTTGACGGCGGCTTCCCTGACCGTTTCAGTAAAGGCGGCGAGGTCTTCCGCCATGGGCGAGTATTGGGTCGCTTTAATCATCATCGGCGCGTTCAGTCCGGTCAGGATGGCGGACTTGCCCGCGCGAACCAGTCTGCGGGCAGCGTTGCACGGCGTCGCGCCGAAGATGTCGGTCATAATCAATACGCCGTGGTTTTCAGGAAACTCTTGCAGCGCGGCGATGGCGTTGTTGATGATGTCGTTTTGGTCTTCGTCAGGCTCCACGCCGAGAATGCGGATGTTTTCCGGCATTCCCGTCGGGAAGAAATGATGGGTCAGGCTGCGGTAGGCCTCGCCTACTGCCTCGTGGGTAATGATTAAAAGGTTGATCATGATGTGTTCTCTGATGATTTTATTCGGCCGGTGTGGGCGAAAGTATCGTCCGTTCACCCGCCACATAGCGCGATATGGTGGCACAAAGGTCGTCTGAAAAGGTTTTCAGACGACCTTTTTTAATCTTGTCTCAGCCTTGGTTGAGCGCGTAAATCTCGCCCAAATTGCGCCAGCAGCCCGCCGCGTCCATACCGTAGCCGAAGACGTAGCGGTTGGGAACATCCAGCCCGACATAATCCGCCTTGGTCGGTTTTTCCTTGTCGATCAACTTGTTGGCAAACACAGCCGCACGGCAGCTCGCTGCGCCCATTTCCAAGAGCTTGGACTGAATCGCCGACATCGTGTGGCCCTCATCCAAAATATCGTCCAATACGATTACATGACGCCCCCGAATCTGCTCCGGGTCGGGCATCCGTTTCCAGTTGAACGCGCCGCCCGCCAGCTTGTCGCCGTAACGGGAAACATGAACATAATCAAAGTCCAAAGGAAAGCGCAACAGCGGCAGCAACTGCCCCGTAAACACCACCGCCCCACCCATCACAGGCAGCAGGAGCGGATATTTGTCCCCCAAGTCGCGCGTAATCTCGTCCGCCACTTTTTGCAGCGCGGCACGGCATTGGTCTTGGTCGAACAAAAGCTCGGCATTATCAAGCATGGCTTGGGTTTCAAGGCGTTTGGTTTCTAAATCGATCATGGTAAACGGGGAAATCAGTTGGGAAAAAGGAAATTATAAACCCAAAACGGGCTGAGGTCGTCTGAAATCCCGCCGCCGCTTTAACCCGTATTGTCGTTTTTGAGCTGGGGAAACCCTTTTCGCAGGCAAAGCAGTAGCAACTGTATTTTTCACCCCGTCGGGCAAA
>NZ_KV821528.1:23797-35111 GCF_001815675.1 Neisseria sp. HMSC065D04 | reverse complement strand
TGAAGCAATAGCGATGAAAAAGGTCGTCTGAAAACGCAGCTTCCATGGCATTAAACCTTGAACATAGCTTTCAGACGACCTTTCCTCACACTTTTCTCTAGATAGCCTTTCATCCTTCCAAACAACACAAGACCGTAAGACAAAATTTTCAGACGACCTCCAAACATAATCATTGTCATTCGGACTGGAAAATATCCAACCCGCCCTTCCCTCACAAACGGTATCAAAACTATTCCACAAACCGCATGATGCCAAGCAGCCGGCAAACGAAAGGTCGTCTGAAAACCTGAAACAAGATTTTTCAGACGACCTTTTGATTTGGACTTGATATAGTGGATTAAATTTAAATCAGGACAAGGCGACGAAGCCGCAGACAGTACAGATAGTATGGAACCGATTCACTTGGTACTTCAGCACCTTGGAGAATCGTTCTCTTGAGCTAAGGCGAGGCAACGCCGTACTGGTTTAAATTTAATCCACTATAGAATGTTCTCCCCTATTTGAACTTACTCCAGCAAATTTTTCATATTTTCCAGTCAATCCAAAAAATAAAAAGCACGGTAATCAACCGTGCTTTTTGTAAAGCAAATCTGCTTATTTGTTTTTGTGCGAACGAAGATAATCCAAGGTTTTGAGCTGGGCAATCGCTGCGGCCAAGGCTTTGTGTGCTTCAGCCAGCGATTTATCGTCTTTGGCTTGAGAAATGCCGGTTTCCGCCGCCTTCTTGGCAGCTTCCGCGCGCTCCCGATCCATCTCGGAACTGCGTACGGCAACATCCGCCAACACAGTAAGTTGGTTGGGCTGCACTTCCAGCACTCCGCCGGAAACGGCAACAAGCACTTCTTCGGCTTCGCCCGGCACGGTCAAACGCAATGCACCAGGACGTACCAAACTCATAATCGGCTCGTGTCGCGGATAAATACCGAGCTCACCTTGAACAGTCGGAACCACTACAAAACTGGCTTCGCCTGAATAGATGTTCTGCTCGCTACTTACCACTTCAACTCGCATGATGCTCATGCCGACCTCCTTAGTTTAAGGTTTTCGCTTTCTCGACCGCTTCTTCGATACCGCCTACCATGTAGAAAGCTTGTTCAGGCAGATGGTCGTATTCACCGTTCAAGATAGCTTTAAAGCCGGCAATGGTGTCACGCAGCGATACATATTTGCCAGGAGAGCCGGTAAATACTTCGGCAACGTGGAACGGTTGCGACAGGAAGCGTTGAATCTTACGCGCACGCATCACGGTCAGTTTATCTTCGTCTGACAATTCGTCCATACCCAGAATGGCAATAATATCGCGCAATTCTTTGTATTTTTGCAGGGTAGATTGTACGCCGCGGGCTACGTCATAGTGTTCTTGACCCAATACCATCGGATCCAGTTGGCGCGAAGTGGAATCGAGCGGGTCAACTGCGGGGTAAATACCCAAGGAGGCAATATCACGGCTCAATACGACAGTGGCGTCCAAGTGGGCAAATGTCGTTGCAGGAGACGGGTCAGTTAAGTCATCCGCAGGTACATATACGGCTTGGATGGAAGTAATGGAGCCTGTTTGGGTAGAGGTAATACGCTCTTGCAAACGACCCATTTCTTCAGCCAATGTCGGTTGGTAACCTACTGCTGAAGGCATACGGCCCAACAATGCGGATACTTCGGTACCGGCCAGGGTGTAACGGTAAATATTGTCCACGAAGAACAATACGTCACGGCCTTTGCCGCTTTCGTCTTTTTCATCACGGAAGTATTCGGCCATCGTCAAACCGGTCAAGGCTACACGCAGACGGTTACCCGGGGGTTCGTTCATCTGACCGTAAACCATCGCCACTTTGTCCAATACGTTGGAATCTTTCATCTCGTGGTAGAAGTCATTACCTTCACGGGTACGCTCACCCACACCTGCGAACACGGACAAACCGCTATGCGCTTTGGCGATGTTGTTAATCAATTCCATCATGTTGACGGTTTTGCCTACACCGGCACCACCGAACAGACCTACTTTACCGCCTTTAGCAAACGGACACAGCAAGTCAATCACTTTAATGCCAGTTTCCAACAGCTCAGTAGTCGCAGACAGTTCATCAAATTTCGGAGCTGTCTGATGGATGGCACGGTGTTTGTCGGTATCAATCGGACCTGCTTCATCAACAGGCGTCCCCAATACATCGACAATGCGTCCCAAAGTACCTTTACCTACCGGCACTGTAATCGGCGCACCTGTATTGCTTACAGTCATGCCGCGTTTTAAACCATCTGAACTACCCATTGCAATAGTACGGACTACGCCGTCACCCAGAAGCTGTTGCACTTCCAAAGTCAGGCCGTTTGCATCCAATTTCAGGGCGTCGTAAACACGCGGAATGGCATCACGTGGGAACTCCACGTCAACTACCGCACCAATAATTTGTACGATTTTGCCTTGGCTCATTATCGTATCCTAATTTCCTGTTCAGGTTTCAGACGACATTAAACTGCCGCTGCACCTGCTACAATTTCTGACAATTCCGTGGTAATCGCAGCTTGACGCGATTTGTTATATACCAAACGCAACTCTTTAATGGCATTGCCTGCATTGTCGGTAGCTGCTTTCATTGCCACCATACGTGCAGCTTGCTCAGATGCCATATTGTCACTCAATGCTTGGTAAACCACAGACTCTAAATAGCGGCGAACCAGATATTCCAACACAACGACAGGACTTGGCTCATAACGGTATTCCCAACTGAATGAAGAATAACTCTCCTCGTCTTCTATCACATTTTCGCCGATAGGCAGCAGAACCTCCAACCGTGGTTCTTGACGCATGGTATTCACAAAACATGAATACACAAGATGTATTTTATCTAACTCATGCTTCTCGTAACGTTGGAAGATTTCAGTCAATGGACCAAGCAGCAATTCCATTTTTGGGGTATCACCCAAATTAATCGCACTGGCAATAACGTTCAAACCGATGTTTTGACAAGCTGCCAAACCTTTACTACCTAAACAGACGACATCAACTTCAATGCCTTGTTCTTGGTATTCTTGGACTTGCGCTAAGAATTTCTTCAAAACATTCGCGTTCAAACCACCGCAAAGACCTTTATCAGAGGTGATTAAAATGAAACCTACCCGACGTGTTTCACGATGAGGTGCCAATAATTTAATACCGTGATCTTCATGGGTTCGCGCCAAATGACTCATAACTGTCCGCACTTTTTCGGCATACGGACGCGCCAAGCGCATCCGTTCCTGAGTCTTCCGCATTTTAGAGGTTGACACCATCTGCATCGCTTTAGTGATCTTTTGGGTATTTTGAACACTACGGATTTTGGTGAGAATCTCTTTTCCGACTGCCATTTCAGACTCCTTTCATTTCAGCTCTTAGGCTTGGTAAGCATAAGAAGATTTGAAAGAATTCATGGCTTCGGTCAATGCTTTTTCACTTTCATCGGACATCGCACCTGATGCGTTGATTGCTTCTAAAACACTAGGATGCTGAGTGCGTACAAAGCTCAAAAATTCTGCTTCGAAAGCCAATGCCTTGGATACCGGTACATCTTCGTAAGAACCATTATTAATGGCCCACAAGGTCAAAGCCATTTCGGCTGTATCCAAAGTGCTGAATTGTTTTTGCTTCATCAATTCAGTCACCACTTCACCGTGTTGCAGCTGTTTGCGTGTAGCCTCATCCAAATCAGAAGCAAATTGCGAGAAGGCTGCCAACTCACGATATTGGGCAAGTGCCAAACGGATACCGCCACCCAGTTTTTTAATTACTTTGGTTTGCGCAGCACCACCTACGCGCGATACCGAAATACCGGCATTAATCGCAGGACGGATACCGGCGTTAAACAAGTCGGTTTCCAAGAAAATCTGACCGTCGGTAATCGAAATCACGTTTGTCGGTACGAATGCAGAGACGTCGCCGGCTTGCGTTTCAATAATTGGCAATGCAGTCAGAGAGCCTGTTTTGCCCTTCACTTCGCCATTGGTCAGTTTTTCAACTTCGTGTTCATTTACACGGGCAGCACGCTCCAACAAGCGGGAGTGCAGATAGAAAACGTCGCCAGGATATGCTTCACGACCGGGAGGACGGCGCAGCAACAGGGAAATTTGACGGTAAGCAACAGCTTGTTTGGACAAGTCATCATATACAATCAATGCGTCTTCACCGCGGTCGCGGAAAAACTCGCCCATCGTACAACCTGCATAAGGTGCGATATATTGCAAAGCCGCAGCTTCAGAAGCAGTCGCCGCAACCACAATAGTGTGTTCCATTGCGCCATGCTCTTCCAATTTGCGTACTACGTTGGCAATAGAAGATGCTTTTTGACCGATTGCAACATAAATACAGATAACGCCCGTACCTTTTTGGTTGACAATAGCATCCAATGCTACGGCTGTTTTACCTGTTTGACGGTCACCAATGATCAACTCACGTTGACCGCGACCAATCGGAACCATTGAGTCAATGGCCTTCAGACCGGTTTGCATAGGTTGGTCAACTGATTTACGGGCAATTACACCCGGTGCAATTTTTTCGATTGGCGCTGTGGAAGATGTGTTGATCGGACCTTTGCCATCAATCGGGCGACCCAATGCATCTACAACGCGACCAACCAATTCACGACCGACAGGTACTTCCAAAATACGACCGGTACAAGTAACTGTGTCGCCTTCTTTAATATGTTCGTATTCACCCAACACTACGGCGCCGACGGAGTCACGCTCCAAGTTCATCGCCAAACCGAAAGTGTTACCCGGGAATTCGAGCATCTCACCTTGCATTGCGTCTGACAAGCCATGAATACGAACAATACCGTCTGTTACAGAAATAACCGTACCACGGGTACGTACTTCTGTATTTCCAGACAGATTTTCAATTTTAGCTTTAATCAAATCGCTAATTTCAGCAGGATTAAGCTGCATGAAAACTCTCCTAATTTGTCATAGTCGCATACAGGGCATTCAATTTACCCTGCACCGACAAATCCAAGACCTGGTCACCCACTTCAACTTTGACACCGCCAATTAATTCAGGCGCGACTTCAGTTGTAATCTGCAACTTACTGTCAAAGCGTTTTTTCAATATTTCAGCCAACTCAGCCAATTGATCTTCAGTCAATGGATAAGCACTGTAAATTACAGCGGACTTAGTATGATTGAATGACAAGGTTAAAGCTTGATATTGAGCATAGACTTCAGGCAATACAGGCAAACGTTTTTGCTCTGCCAGAACAGTAATGAAATTCTTCAATTCATCACTTTTTAATTCAACGAGTTCGGCAAGTACATTTACCTTTTCAGAAGTATTGATTTCAGGTTGCTCAAGAAAAGAAATTACTTTCTGGTTTTGAACAACCGCGGCTAATTCTTCCAGTCCGCCCAACCAAGACTCAATTTGGTTTTTTTCCTGCGCCAGATTAAACAATGCTTTCGCATAAGGTCTGGCAATCGTTGCGAACTCAGCCATAAGATTACAGCTCCTGTTTTAAAGCACTGAGCAGCTGCGCATGTTTGGAAGTATCCACTTCACTGCGCAAAATAGACTCTGCACCTTTAACCGCCAACGCAGCAACTTGTTCACGCAAAACTTCGCGTGCACGGTTCATTTCTTGCTGGGCATCAGCTTTAGCTTGTGCTGTAATCCGCACTGCCTCAACAGTAGCTTGCTCTTTCGCTTCTTCTACGATTTTGGCGGCACGTTTTTCGGCGTTTGCTACCATTTCGGAAACTTGGTTACGCCCTTCAGCCAAGAGTTCTGCAACTTTCTTCTCTGCCTGTTCAAAATCGCTCTTACCGCGCTCGGCAGCAGCCAAGCCTTCGGCAATTTTTGCGGCACGCTCATCCAATGCTTTTGCGATTGGCGGCCACACGAATTTCATGGTAAACCAAACCAAACCGAAAAAGACGATGATTTGAGCGAATAAGGTTGCATTAATATTCACGTTAGTTAACCTTCGTACTAGTGTTAATCAAACAGACCGAAGTCTGTACCTAGACGGATCACGCCGTTTGATTATGCACCAAATGGTTTAACGAAGGCGAACAACAGTGCAATAGCCACACCAATCAGGAATGCGGCATCAATCAGACCAGCAATCAGGAACAATTTAGTTTGCAGCGGACCAATCAATTCAGGTTGACGAGCAGAAGACTCCAGATATTTGGAACCGACCATTGCGATACCGATAGAGGCACCCAATGCACCCAATGCTACGATCAAACCACATGCAATTGCTACCAAACCCATTTTTTACTCCTTGAGAAAACAAAGAAAGTTAATGAAAAACTACCTAATAAATTAATGTGCATCATGAGCTTGTCCGATATAGACAAACGCCAAGGCCATAAAGATAAATGCCTGCAGGGTAATCACCAAAATATGGAAAATCGCCCATGCCAATCCGGCAAGGATGTGGAAACCAAACAGAATCGGATCCAACACTTCAACGCTTCCAGATGTCGCCCAAGCGCCACCCAGCAAAGCAATCAGAAGGAACACCAGCTCGCCGGCATACATGTTACCGAACAACCGCATACCGTGAGAAACTGTTTTAGAGAGGAATTCAACCAGATTCAAAAGGAAGTTGGCGGGAGCAAGTTTGGCGCCGAACGGAGCGCTGAACAACTCATGAATCCAACCACGGATACCTTTGATTTTGATATTGTAATAAATACAAATTACCAAGACACCGATAGCCAACGCCAAAGTAGTATTCAAATCTGCGGTCGGTACAATACGCAACAATGCATGATGGTTACCGGTAATAATGTTTTGCCACAGCCACGGGAACAAATCGACCGGCAGCATATCCATGGCATTCATCAGGAAAATCCATACAAACAGCGTCAAACCTAATGGAGCAATGGCTTTTCGAGATTGTTCGTTGTGAATAATGCTTTTACACATATCATCCACAAACTCAAACAGAATCTCAACGGCAGCCTGAAAACGCCCCGGCACACCCGCCGTCGCCTTCCTGGCCCCACGCAAAAGTAGGAAACTTCCGATTACACCCAACAATACAGAGAAAAATATTGCATCAATATTAATAAAAGAAAAATCAGCAATATTATCCAAGCCTTGTCCTTTAGCGACATCGGAAAGGCTGGTCAAACTTTGCAAGTGGTGCGTGATGTAATCAGTAGCAGTAATTTTGTCACCTGCCATAATGCTTCACTCTCAACAATACTAAAAAAACCAAATGGCTGACACCGAGCAATCCGAACAAGAACGGAAAGAATATCAAAGACTGATGCCAAACTGCGAATACGGCAAGCATCATTACCAGCGACAGCACTACTTTTAAAACTTCCCCAATAATGAACGCTTTACCATGATACAAAGGGTTACACTTGGAAAGTTTTAAAAGTAAAACTGCGAAAGCGGAGGGAATAAGATAGGAAAACCCGCCTGCGACAGCAGACCAAAATCCTGCCAAACCTGAAAATGCGGCGCTAATCAGCGCAACCGCTGTCAAAACCAGAATTTGTAAGATGAGAATCTGCTTCATAAAAACGGGAGATCCCGACAGTAATGCGAGGCTAAATATAATCAAGAAGCCTATGAACGTCAAGCAATATGTTAATCTTTGTGAGTTCATATCCGACTTTGCCTTAACGTAAGGCAAAGAGTTCGCATTATATCACGCATTACATACAATTACAGACATTAGATTGCAGAATTTTCAATATTTTCATCTTGATTCTAAAAGCAGGTCGTCTGAACGTTTCAGACGACCTTCACCATCAGGCTTTATAAGGGTTTCTGTTTTATTTCGTTTAAAATAAAACGATAAAAATCAGGCAAGTCTTTGGCGGATTTTCTTTTCGCAGAATATTCTGTGATTCAGGACATAACCCACATTAATACCATCATCATTCAACAACTGCCCTTCCCTCTTTTTCAGACGACCCCACCTTCAAACGTCGTCCGAAACCCGTTTCCACTCCAACGCCAAATCATACAAGGCTTTTTTGCCTTCGCCGGTAATTTTGGCGGCAAGTTCGGCGGCCTGCTTGGTAGGCAGTTCGGCAGCGAGGATTTTCATAACGTTTTGGGCGGCATCGGGCAAGGTATCGTGTTTTTCACGGGGCTCAGGATGGAGGATGAGCACCATTTCGCCGCGCGCCTGATTGCCGTCGTTTTTCAGGGTCGTCTGAATTTCAGTAACCGTGCCGCTGAGGAAGGTTTCGAAGGTTTTAGTGATTTCTCGGGCAAGGGTCAGGCTGCGTTCGGGGAAGAGGGCCGCCATGTCGGCAAGGGTGGCTTCGATGCGGTGCGGGGTTTCAAACATCACGACGGGGAAATCAGCCTGCGCCCATTTGGCAAGCAGCTTCTGCCGCTCGCCGGATTTTGGCGGCAGAAAGCCGTTGAAGTAGAAATTGGGTTCGATAACGCCTGCGACGCTCAATGCACCCATGACCGCGCTCGCGCCGACAACGGGGACGACCTTGAACCCTGCCTCGCGCACGCGGCGGGCAAGTTTCGCACCCGGATCGCAGACGGCGGGCGTACCTGCGTCGGAAACTTGTGCGACAGTGAGGTCGTCTGAAAGATGGTTGATGATTTTGTCCGCCATTTGCTGTTCGTTATGCTCGCGCACGCTGACGAGTTTGCCCTGTATGCCGTATGCGCTCAGAAGCTGTGCGGTAACGCGCGTATCTTCGGCGCAGATAATGTCGGCTTTTTGCAGGACGGCGAGTGCGCGCAGGGTGATGTCCGCCAAATTGCCGATGGGCGTGGCGACAACGTATAATGTCCGTTTTTCAATACTGTCGGCGGCTTTTTGAAGGTGTTTTTGAAACATGGCTTTATCAGGTCGTCTGAAAACAATATAACGATATTATACGGGGTAAACTTCCATGCGTCTGAACCACAAACAAGGGGTGGCGGGCGAAGATACCGCGCTGGCGTTTCTTCTTTCGCAAGGCTGCAAACTCGTGGCGCGCAACTGGCACTGCGCTTACGGCGAAATCGATTTGATTGTCAAAAACGGTAACATGATTCTGTTTGTTGAAGTAAAATACCGCAAAAATCAGGGTTTCGGCGGTGCCGCATACAGTATTTCGCCATCTAAGTTATTGAAACTGCAACGGTCTGCGGAGTATTATCTGCAACAAAACGGCATGACGGATAGCGCGTGCCGCATCGATGCGGTGCTGATAGAAGGAAACCGCCCGCCCGAATGGATAAAGAATATTACAGGTTGACGATATGACGACATTACAAGAGCGCGTTGCCGCCCATTTCGCCGAAAGCATCCTTGCCAAGCAGGAAGCCGAAAAAGTATTGGTCGAGCCGACTGCTCAAGCAGCGGAATTAATGCTGCAATGCCTGATGAACGACGGCAAAATTTTAGCCTGCGGCAACGGCGGTTCGGCTGCCGACGCTCAGCACTTCGCCGCCGAAATGACCGGACGCTTTGAAAAGGAGCGGATGGAACTTGCCGCCGTCGCGCTGACGACGGACACTTCCGCGCTGACCGCCATCGGCAACGACTACGGTTTTGACCATGTGTTCAGCAAGCAAGTGCGCGCGCTCGGACGTGCCGGCGACGTTTTGGTCGGCATCTCTACCTCCGGCAACTCCGCCAACGTTATCGAAGCCATCAAAGCGGCACACGAACGCGATATGCACGTCATCGCCATGACCGGCCGCGACGGCGGCAAAATCGCCGCCATGCTCAAAGATACCGACGTACTGCTCAACGTCCCCTACCCGCGCACCGCCCGCATTCAGGAAAACCATATCCTGCTGATACACGCCATGTGCGACTGCATCGACTCCATGTTGCTTGAAGGAATGTAAGCCTTTTTTCAGACGACCTCTTTTAAAGGTCGTCTGAAACATATCCGCCGAACCCATCATCAAGGAAAAAATATGAACATCAAACGTCATACCGCACCCGTTCTGACCGCCCTCCTCCTCAGCCTGACACTCAGCGGCTGTGTCGGCGTACTCCTCGGTGGCGCGGCAGTCGGCACTAAATCCGCCGTCGACCGCCGCACCACAGGCGCGCAAACCGACGACAACGTAATGGCGGTACGCGTCGAAACCACCGCCCGCTCCTACCTGCGCCAAAACAACCAAGCGCAGGGTTACACCCCCAAACTCAACGTCGTCGGCTACAACCGCCACCTGCTGCTGCTCGGACAAGTCGCCACTGAAGGCGAAAAACAATTCGTCGAACAAATCGCCCGCGCCGAGCAGGCCGCCGAAGGCGTGTACAACTACATCACCGTCGCCCCCCAAGGACGCACCTTCGGCGACGTAACCAACGACACATGGGGCACATCCAAAGTCCGCACCGCCCTTTTGGGCCTCAAGCCCACCACGCAGGCGCGCGTCAAAATCGTGACCTACGGCAACGTGACCTATGTGATGGGCATCCTGACGCCTGAAGAACAAGAAAAAGTTACCCAACGCGTCAGCACCACTGTGGGCGTACAAAAAGTCGTTACCCTGTATCAAAACTACACCCAACAGCCATAGGATTGCCCCTTGACTGACAGGTCGTCTGAAACCTGATTTTGTTTCAGACGACCTATTACGATACAATCCGCCCGATTGATTTCATTTTTACCGATTTATCATGTCCAAAACCCCTAAATCCTCATTCCAACTCAAACCCAAACATTTAATCGGAGCCTTTTTCGGCGTCTGCATCATTGCCGTTGCCGCCTTGGTCATCGGCGTCATCAGCACCATCAAAAGCCACGATTCCCAAGAACGCGAAGCCATTAAAAACAAACCCGTTCCCAAAGACACCCCTGTCGAAGTCTGGCGCCCCATCGGCGCTCCCGAAGAGGACAGAACCAAGCCTGCCGCCAAAGCCGAGCTTGACGATGACGAAAAAACCGATTCCCGCAATCCCGTCATCCCGCCCAAAAACAAATCAAACGGCAAAAACAGCAACACCGCCCCGACTGAGGACGAAGCCTCAGAAGACAAACCCGCCAATAACAAAGCAAACGCCAAACCTGCTGTAACCGAAACGCCCGATACCGAAGAAAAAACGCCGCGCAGCACACCCGCCGCAGCAGGCAACAGACGTACGCCGTCGGAACAGCCGGCCGAATCCAAACCCGCGGCAAAACCCGAACAACGCCAACCCGAAGCAGCCAAGCCGGCACCTAAGCTGACGCCGAAACCTAAGACTCCTTCCAAATCCAAAGAAGTCATCGACAATCTATTCTAGTGCGGACTGGCATTCGGCTTTAATTTGAACTTCCGGCATCAGCCTCGAATCCAAAAAAAGTCGAAACGTCCGCACGCCTCGTTGCAGTGTTCTTATAGTGGATTAACTTTAAATCAGGACAAGGC
>NZ_KV821528.1:5925-23697 GCF_001815675.1 Neisseria sp. HMSC065D04 | reverse complement strand
CGTACTGGTTTAAAGTTAATCCACTATAAAACAAGCTGCCGACTCATCCCCTTCCCTTTCAGACGACCTTTGTGCCTCAACAAGGTCGTCTGAAACCATCAAGGAAACAACATGAACGAAATCATCATCAAAACCCCCGAAGAAATCGAAAAAATGCGCGAACTAGGCAAACTCGTCGCCGAAGCCCTCGACTACATCGGACAATTCGTCAAGCCCGGCGTAACCACCAACGAAATCGACAAACTCGTTTACGACTACCACGTCAACGTCCAAGGCGGCTATCCCGCCCCCCTGCACTACGGCAACCCACCCTATCCCAAATCCTGCTGCACCTCCGTCAACCACGTCATCTGCCACGGCATTCCCGACGACAAGCCGCTCAAAGAAGGCGACATCATCAACATCGACCTGACCATCAAAAAAGACGGCTTCCACGGCGATTCCAGCCGCATGTTTGCCGTCGGCAAAATTTCCCCCATCGCCCAACGCCTGATTGACGTTACCCACGAATCCATGATGGCAGGCATCGCTGCCGTCAAACCCGGCGCCACGCTCGGCGATGTCGGCTACGCCTGCCAGCAGGTTGCCGAAAACGCGGGCTATTCCGTCGTGCAGGAATTTTGCGGCCACGGCATCGGACGCGGCTTTCACGAAGCCCCGCAAGTCCTGCACTACGGCCGCAAAGGCCAAGGCCTGGTTTTGAAGCCCGGCATGATTTTTACTATCGAACCGATGATTAACCAAGGCAAACGCCACCTGCGCATCCTCCCCGACGGCTGGACGGTGGTTACCAAAGACCGTTCGCTTTCCGCCCAATGGGAACATGAAGTTTTAGTAACGGAAACCGGCTGCGAAATCCTGACCATCAGCCCTGCCACCGGCAAACCCTAATCTGTCAAACCATCCCGCTTTCAAAGCAAAAAGATACTACTTTATTTGACAATATCATCTTTACATTTAATTTACAAACCATTGATTTGCATAATATTTAAATTGAGTGATATTTGCACATGACAATTACACGGCGTTTCTTTCCGGGAATGCCGTGTTTCTATTTCGGGTGTCTTCATGCGCCGGCGTAGCGGGTCGGGTCGTAGTCTTCTCCTTTGGTGTGGACGTGGTAGGCGATGACGGCGAGCTTACGCATGATTGCGCCGATGATGACTTTTTTGGGTTTGTTTTTGGCTTCAAGGCGGGAGATGAAAGCGGGAAAGGCTTTCATGCGGTAGGCGACCATGGCGGGCATGAATAGGGCTGTCCGCAGTTTGCGGTTACCGTAACGGGTGATTTTTTCTTTGCCTTTGACGCTTGTGCCTGACTGTTTCTGTTGCGGGCTCAATCCTGCGAAGGCGGCAAATTTATTTGGGGTCGGGAAGTCGGCGGTCGTGAGGTATTGGAGCAGGACGGCGGCGGTCAGTCTGCCGATGGCGGGGATGGTTTCCAGCCGTTTAATTTGGGGCTGGTATTGGGGTGTCTGCGTCTGCTTTTGGATTTGGGTTTTGAGGGTTTTGAGCTGCGTTTGCAGGTGTCGGATTATGTTTTTGAAGATGGCGCGGACTTCGCTGTCTTTTGCGGCTTCGTGCCTGTTTTTCATGGCGGTGCATTCTTGGCTGATTTGGGCGTATGCTGCGGTCAGTCTGGCGAGCTTGTATTGTGCTTCGGTAGGCTTTGGTCTGTGTATGAGGTCTTTCTCCTTTGCGGTTTGGCAGTATTCGGCGATGAGCTTGGCGTCCTGTTTGTCTGTTTTGGTTCGGGCAAATCGGCTTTCGGCGTATTTGCTGATTTTCAGGGGGTTGACGACGTGCACGATGAAGCTTTCGGCGAGGTAGTCGGCAGCGGCTTCGTAGTAGTTGCCTGTAGCTTCCATGCAAACGGTCAAGTCTTCAAATGTTTGCAGCCATGATTGAATCTGCTTTATGCCTGTTTCGTCGTTTCTGTATTTCTTGATTTGTACGCTGTCACCAATGATGACGGCGACGTCTATCGTGTCTTTCGATATATCCAGTCCTGCGGCGTTTCGCATGGTTGATTACCCTTACTTATTCAGAATCTAGGTTCTTTGATACTACTCAATTTCACAAACAGTTAAGCCGTCCGCCTAATCTTTTTGTCAGCCTCGGGAGCTTGGTCGTTTGTCAGGCTGGACGGCTTCGGCTCAGGGTAGCTAATCCTTTGCCGATTTTTATTATACCTTTTTGGGCTTCGCCCAAGCCGGTGCTGTGGGGAGAGCCCCCCCGCGCACTCGGCAAAACCGCCCCCCCTCCTAAAAAATATCAGTTCCTTAAATGATAGGTTTTGCCTTCGGCGACCCTTCGGGGACGTTCGCCACGTGGCAGGCGGGCAGGAAATAAAACCCTTCCTGCCCACCTACCACAAGCGTGCTTTTGTGCTTTAAAGAGTAAAGGGGGTATTCATAAAGATTGGGCAAAAATCACGCCCAATCTTTACAAACCTTCCCCCTTGACTCTTTAAATCCCAATTCCTTAAAAATAAAGGTCGTCTAGATTTCAGACGACCTTTTTTTGCAGCTTAAAAATATTCGTTCAGAATAATTCTGGCTACTACACCAACAAAATTTAAAAATAAAAAAGGCAATATAAAATACTTAAAAAAACCTTTCCAGCCTTTACGCTCGTATGACGTTGCCGCCCATACGCCTAAAAAAAACGCTAATCCCGCATTCATCAATTTACCTTTCCGCCCACATTGGTCAGGGCTTTATCATTGTATCCGTCATACATCAAATTTTGCGGGCTGGCACCGCCCATTGTCAAGACCTGCGGGGCGTCGGGAGTGTATGCGGTCTGCGTCGGTTTGGCGTTTTCGGCTGTTTGGGCTTTGTACGGATTGAACGGCAAACCGTCTTTGACGTAGTTCAAGCAGGTTTGTTTGCCGATGTCTTTAATCTTGGTGCCTTGGTCAGTGTAGCAGGTGCAGCGGTTCTCTGATTTGATACAGGCGGCAGGCCACGGCATGGCTTTGACGGCTTTGTTCATGCCGTCGTACATAGGAGCGGTTTCGGGACGATCTGCGATACGGGGCTGATAGTCTTCTTCGCTCAAATGTGGTTTCTTTGGTTCTTCGGGTTTTGTTTCGGCTTTGGGATACTGTCCGTTTGATACAGGCTCACTTGCCGATACGGCTGACGGCTGTGTTTGTGCTTGGGCGGTTTGCGTCGTACTTGCCGTCTTCGCCTGTTCTCCTTCGCCTGAAAATTTGCCCCAAAATCCAGTAAACGACCAAACGCCATAACCGACGAGGCATAGGGCGAGCGGGAACAGCATTAAAAGTTTGCTTTTTTTCGTCCTGATTTTGGTGTGTACTTCGGCAGACTTATACAGCCCGTACACGCTTTTATCAAGCCTGTACACGCTGATTAGGGCTTCCCTGATGTTTGCCCTGCTTTCAGGGTCTTTTGCGCCGCCTGTCGTCCATTCCATCTTACGACGCAGCCCTAGATTGGTCTTCCCTAAATGCGTGTGATGTTCTATCAGTCCACGCAGATGGACGTCTATCAGGCGGGGATGTTGGGTTATCAGAATGAAATCAAGACCACGTTGTCGGTGTGTTTCGAGTTCGGCGACGTAATCGGGCACTTTCGAGCCGCTTGGTCGCGGTCGGAATATGCGTTGACATTCGTCAACGACGATAATCGCACCCGGAGGCGCCCACTTCGGCCATGTCTGAATGCTTTCGCCTTCGGGTATATCGAAATAGTTTATTTTGTCGTGGTCTAGGTCTTTGATTCCGTCCACGAAGATGGGACGGTCTTTAAAGTCCTTGCGTTTGACAAGATTTGAAACCGCATACAATGTTTTTCCCGCACCGGGAACGCCTGTATATAGGTAAAGCATTTTTTATCCCTCGCTTTTGACGATAGTGGACAGTTTCTTAAAGCCCTTTATCGTTGCTATAAATGTGAATGCGCCAAATATCCAATTCAGCATGACGCCGAAGCCCATGATGTAGACGATTTGCAATGCGTCTTCAGGGAAACCGCCAATATGGTTTTGAACCTGTTGGATGAAATAGGATTGCAACTGGCGAAATCCCGCCACTGTTACGAAAGAAAGCCCTATGGCGCTCAATATTCTGCCCGCCACAGACATTAATACGGCTGTTATCAAACTACCCCAATTCATAGCTCCTCCAATGCGCCATAGACGAACCATGCACAGGTAAGAATGGTCATCATGATTAAGACAGGTCTCAATTTAGCGGCAAAGTCGCAAAGCGGCTGATAGCTGAATTCGACTTGCCCAAATGCGCCCAAATCCACGCTTTTCGGTTGCGGGCAAACGCCTTCTGTTTGGAAGACGTTTTCGGGTCTAAAATCCAAATCTATTGTGTTTTCAGGCAAGACGATTTCTTCATAGGTCATATCGCCACCCGGCATACATTGCGCAGCATTCGGGTTTTGCTGACAAAAATCCTGCTTCTGATTCTCTTGGTTTTGATTTTGCTGCCCTGTCGGACTGTTTGGCTGATTCGGCGTATTCGGACTGTTCGGCGTCGTCGGTGCATTCGGACTGTCTGGCGTTGTAGGCGTATTCGGACTATTGGGTGTTGTCGGTGTGTTCTGTCCTTTATTCGGTGTCGGTATGATTTCGCTGCGTGTCGGTGCAAGCGTGGAATTTGGTTTCAGATCAGGACGCGGAATAATGGTTGTCGTAATCGAACCGTCTCTGTTTATCGTGAATCGTGTTTGTTGAGGTGTATTGCTACCCTGCGGGGTGTAGGGTGCTGAATCGGCGGTCATCGGGGTAAATTCATTTGAAACCGTCGATTTTTCAACGGAATCGCCAATTTTGGACAACTGATTCATCAATTCGGCATGATTGGTCTGTTGGTTATTCAACATACGCTCTAATATGTCTTTGATGTCCTTTTGATTGAGCGTCATTTCTTTAATGATTTTTTGCTGCTCCGCAGGCGTTTGAGAGGTTACTTTTGCTCGAGCATCTTGTAGCTGGGCGTCGTTTGTGATTGGTGTATAGATAGCCCCCGAAACTGAATCATAGCCTTCGGGCAGACTTCCTTTATACCAAGTTGCATATTTAACAGGCGACCAGTTATAAATCCCGTTGTATTTGTCAATTTGCCATCTATAACCCTGAATTTCAGGTTTGGGATTAACATTAGACCCTGACCTAATATCAATACGTCTTAAATAAAGCTGCGAATAACTACCGTCTTTGTTCTTTGAGGCTTCGGCAAGCATTTTTCCTGATGTCGTCCATCCTTCCGCCTGCTTTGCTGCGGCGGCTGCGCCTTCGGCTGCTTTTTTGGCGGCTGCGGCTGCGATTGCTTCGCCTAGGTTACCGCTTTGTTCGGCTTGGGCTTGGGCAGTTGCTGCCTGTTGGGCGGCTTGTGCGAGTTGCCCTGATGACGAATTAGGGCGTATACCTGTTTTATCCAAAAACCGATTAACACCGCCAGCAAAATCAGTTATATCAAGTTTAGACAACCCTTCCAAAACTGCCCCGAATCCCTCCCTAGCTGCTCCACTCCAGTCTCCATTTTGGGCTTGTTTATAAGCTCTTGCGGCAAAATCCGAACCAATCGCTCCGCCCGCTGCCGTTAAAACTGCAAGCGTACCACCAGCAATCTTTTCTACTTTCGGAATATTTACACTTTGCGTCTGTGTCGTCCGAATCGTTGCTTTTTCTCCATAATTGCCCGTTGCGGTTATGGTTTTCGACTGACTACCTTTAATTGAATCGCCCGACTTGGTTACGGTCGGTCTGCCGTTGTTTTGGCTTTGCACGCGCCATACGCCTGTTTTCGGGTCGTAGCCTTTTTGTCTCAAAGCTTGCTCGCTTGGAAAGCCCGCCCCCTGATGTTGTGCCGGCGGCGGCAGTCCTACTTCTGCGCTTACAGGAGCAGCGAATAAAGCAGCAGACAGAGCAAGGCATAAGGCAGTATGCCGATGATGAACATTGCTTCGGGTATCATTCTTCATTACTCTTTTCTCTCGTTGACAATATGAATTTGTAGATTAGGTTGACGACAAATACCGTGGCGACGATTGAGACGCACATCAGACCTATCTCTTTGCCCAACACCTGATATTCCATCGGGTCGCAATCGGGAAAGGTCAGTTTGACTTGCTGTTCGTTATACTGCCATGTAGAGCCGTTAAAAACGGGGTGATGCAGCACCCCGTCTTTGTCTATTGTCGGCACTACATGGGTCATCACTTCGTTTGTCGCCGCTTCGTGTGTGAAATGGCAGACACGGCCGACTTGATAACCCATTGCTATTAACCGCCTTTGCGTACTGCTTTAATAATCAGACCAACAACGACCATTGCAGCAGCGACACCGATTACAACCGCGCCAATAGACGAAACGCCTTCTTTCGCGCCTGACAGTTCAGCTTTGGCGGCTGTAATCAACGCGCTGTCTTCTGCCATTGCAGGCAAAGACATGATGGCAACGGATGCACCGGCTACGGCGTATTGCAGTTTTTGTTTCAGGTTCATTTTGTTTTCCTTTACGAAATGTTGATAAATTTGGTTTTGCGAGCTTTATGAAAGGGTTTTTCAGACCGCCCGCCGAGTCTGAATCATTCAAATTTTTCAGATTTCGACCATGAAGCCGAATACGATGAAGTTCTGTCCAATTTCTTCCAATGCGGTTTCTATTGCTTCTTCACGTTCGTAAAAATACCCGGCTTCGTTTACAAACGGCGTATGTCCCACATCACCCGTATCAGACGGGTATAGGAAGTCCCCCGTTTCCCGAGACTGAACTACATAAACATGGGAAATTGCCATTTCTTTTAACCTTTGGACTGTTGTTTGGCTTGGAAGCCGATGACTTTCAGTTTTTGCGTTTTACCTGTAGTAACTATTTCTACGTTCAGGTTTGCTTCGATCGGGAATTGGGCGTTTCGGAACTGCTCAAAGTTGGCAGATGTTCCGAAGTCGTATTCCGTGGTAGAGCTGCCCAGTGCGTTGCCTTGGGAGCTGTCTAAAGGTGTGGCGACAATCAGGCGGCAATAGTCGAAGTTCTTACCTTCAATTTGTCCGTTGAATTTTTTGACGCCTACGATTTGTCCTTGAAGTTGGATATTCATTTTTAATTTCCTTGTTTAAATACGCCGTATTCACAGGCAACGACGTTTTGCCTTTTAAAATGCCCAGTTCAAACCATGTAATTCACGCCATGCCCATTCTTCATCTTCACGACGCTGGATTTCTTCTTGCAACTTTTCCCGTTTGTCCACGCGCATTTCTATAACGCCCATATGCAAAAGCAGGTTTTCCGACGAAAGGTCTTCACGTTCATGTACGGCAGGGGCTTGGTTGTATTCGACAGCGTACACTTCAGGAGAAAGACGTTTCGGCAACTTGTCATGGTCGGGTTTCAGCATTGCCAGTATTTCGCTGTCTGTTTTTTCAGGAAAACGCGAAATAATGGCGTTCAACATTCTGCCGACTTGGTTTTTTGCGCACTCAAGGCCGCGCTCAAAAGTAAGCAGGAACGATTTTTTAACGGTTTCAATGCGTTCGGCTTTTTCTTGAAACTGCCTGCAAATCGGATACGCTCCACCAAAGTATTCGCCCGGCACGGTCAGTACTTCAAATGGAATCACAATATCTTTGGCTTTGAATTCGATTTCAAAGCGAGTCCAATTACTTGATTTATCGCCTAATTGCTTGCCTTTTTCATACACGCGCACGTATTTAGACGATTCACGAGAACCGACATAGTAGGTTTTTCCTTTAACCTGCTTAGATTCGTCTGCTTCTTCCCAATCGGTGCCAACCGATTCACCACACGGCATCATGTGATGATTCGTAAACAGACCCGACAAACGGTCTGCTTTTGCCTGCTCTGGCGAGTATTCGCCGTTGAAAAAATCTTTTGCTATATCGACACGGGTAATCTTCGGACGTATGGCCTTTTGGATAAATTCATACAAACGAACTTCCCAACCTGTCAGAGCGGCATTGCAACCCGTTGCAGTCAGTTCGAACAACATCGTATTGTTTTGGCCGCCAAAATGAACGCGTCCGTATTGAGCCGAATCCGTTCCCATGAGCCAGCATTCCTCATAAAAACGTCCGCCACTGTGTTTTGCTTTTTCAACAATGCCAAAACCGAATATTTCGGTCATTGCCAAAGATGCGTAACGAATGAACTCGTCATTGCCAAAAAGCGGTGTTTTGGCATAAAGGCACAATGTGTCTTCATGAACGGAAAAACTGATTTGGTCGATAAAGGCGGAATTTGCGACACCGCGACGCAAAGGGACTTCAATCAGACGGCCTTTTCCATCTGTAATGAATGTTGAATATTTTTCAAATTCCTCGTGCTCGACCGACAAAGCCCCTGCGTTTTCTGCTCCCCCCCTGTTAGATAAGGGGGGAGGATTTGAAGCGTCTGCCGCCGCCTTGCCGTCCGCTGGCGCGTCCGCCATGTCGGCGGCAAACGCTTTCTTGATATCTTCCATTTTGTCTTTCATGGCGGTATCCCTTAAACGACGGGCAATAAAAAAGCCCTATTACTTTCAAAGTAAAAGTGCGTTAAGTATTGTTAGCCGTCCCTTTCTGGTGGCAATATATAAGGTCGTCTGAAATATAAACAAGGTTGTTGGCGAAACCCACAAACCTCGTTTTCAGACGACCTTTTTAAATTGCCCCTATCAAAACCATTCCCGACTACCCAATCCAGATCTAAACATCGGGCTGAGATATAGACAAATCTGCCCATCTCCACTGCACTTTCTCCATAATTTCATGCAAAACAATTATGTATAATAAATAATGTCAAACGCAACATTCCCGAAACGACTGTTTATTTGTGTAAAATATTACCGATGCCCAATTACTATCCTATTGTTTTAAATGTTTTTTCTTCTATAAAATATTTAACTTGGAAATATTTAGCCAATTTATGAAGAATTCTACAAAACTTCTTTCGAATATACTGTCTAACAATTCAGTATAGATAGTTTTCTATGTCGCAATTAATGATTTCCCCTGTAAGGAACTTTGCTGCCGAAAACTAATTTGCACTTTCCCAATGTGAAGAAGCAGAATTGCTTATCAACAAACAATACAGAAGAAAAAGGAATTTTCATGAAGTCGTTTGAGAAAATTGACAACATCCGCGATATCCGCAAAAAACTCGGTTTGAACCAAATGGACTTTTGGAGCCGTATCGGCGTAACCCAATCCGGTGGTTCACGTTACGAGTCCGGCCGCAATATGCCCAAACCTGTACGCGAGCTGCTGCGCTTGGTACACATCGAACGCGTTGACTTGGCAAAAGTAAACCGCGACGATTTGGCGATTGCCTCCCTGCTGAAAAACCGCGACCCTGAGTTGTACGCTTCCCTGAAGAAAGAAGCTAAATCCGATAAAGGCAAATAAGCCCGTTTCGATTTGTTTCAAAAAGGTCGTCTGAAACGATATTCCGTTTCAGACGACCTTTTTGCGCTATAATCCGCAATTATTTTTTAAACAGACGTTTGCCCGCAAACCCTTTTACAGACAGCATTTTTTACCATGTTAGACAAATACAATCCCGCCGAAATCGAATCCAAACACTATCAAAACTGGGAAACCCAAGGTTATTTCCAGCCCGATATGGATTTGACCAAACCGTCTTTTTCCATCCAACTGCCGCCGCCCAACGTAACCGGTACGCTGCACATGGGCCATGCCTTCAACCAAACCATTATGGACGGTCTGACCCGCTACTACCGCATGAAAGGCTGCAACACCGCTTGGATTCCCGGCACCGACCACGCGGGCATCGCCACGCAAATCGTGGTCGAGCGTCAGCTTGCCGCGCAAAATGTGTCCCGTCATGACTTGGGCCGCGAAAAATTCTTGGAAAAAGTGTGGGAATGGAAAGAAGTTTCCGGCGGCACGATTACGCAGCAGATGCGCCGCGTGGGCTGTTCCGCAGACTGGACGCGCGAGTATTTCACGATGGACGACGTGCGCGCCGAAACCGTGACCGAAGTGTTCGTGCGCCTGTATGAACAGGGCTTGATTTACCGCGGCAAACGCTTGGTGAACTGGGATCCCGTATTGGGTACGGCGGTGTCGGATTTGGAAGTGGAAAGCGTGGAAGAACAAGGCTCTATGTGGCACATCCGCTATCCGCTGGCGGACAATCCCGCCGAAGCCGTTATCGTAGCGACTACCCGTCCCGAAACGCTGCTGGGCGACGTGGCCGTTGCCGTCAATCCCGAAGACGAACGTTACACCCATTTGATTGGTAAAGAATTAATCCTACCGCTGACCGGCCGCACCATCCCCGTGATTGCCGACGAATACGTTGAAAAAGACTTTGGCACAGGCTGCGTGAAAATCACGCCTGCGCACGACTTCAACGACTACGAAGTCGGCAAACGCCACGACACGCGCCTGATTAACGTGTTCGACTTGGAAGCCAAAGTGCTGGCAAACGCCGAAGTGTTCAACTTCAAAGGCGAAGCGCAACAAGGCTTTGCCCTGCCTGAAAAATACGCAGGCTTGGACCGCTTTGCCGCGCGTAAACAAATGGTTGCAGATTTGCAGGAACAAGGCTTGTTGGTCGAAATCAAAGCGCACACGCTGATGACGCCGAAAGGCGACCGCACAGGTTCGGTGATTGAACCGATGCTGACCAGCCAATGGTTTGTCTCTATGAAGGGTAAACCAAACCAATTGGATAAGGTTAGCATGGATCGTATTAACCAAATGCATGAAAATGGTAGTGGTCAAATAACTTTCCGCAGTCAGCCACTATTTCCTGAGCCTGACAGCGAATTCAAAGGCTTGAGTCTCGCCGAAAAAGCCCAAAAAGCCGTCGACAGCGGCGCGGTACGCTTTATCCCTGAAAACTGGGTCAACACCTACAACCAATGGATGAACAACATCCAAGACTGGTGTATCTCGCGCCAACTGTGGTGGGGGCATCAAATCCCCGCGTGGTACGACGAAGCAGGCAATGTTTACGTCGCCCGCAATCAGGCGGAAGCCGAAAAACAAGCCGGCAAAACCGGTTTGACCCGCGAAGAAGACGTATTGGACACATGGTTCTCCTCCGCGCTCGTGCCGTTCTCTACGCTCGGCTGGCCGTCTGAAACCGACGAACTCAAAGCCTTCCTGCCGTCCAACGTCTTGGTCACCGGCTACGAAATCATCTTCTTCTGGGTGGCGCGCATGATTATGATGACCACCCACTTCACCGGCAAAGTACCGTTTAAAGATGTGTACATCCACGGCATCGTGCGCGACCACGAAGGCAAAAAAATGTCCAAATCAGAAGGTAACGTCATCGATCCCGTGGATTTGATTGACGGCATCGACTTGGACAAGCTGCTGGTGAAACGCACGACCGGTCTGCGCAAACCCGAAACCGCGCCGAAAGTGGAAGAAGCCACGAAAAAACTCTTCCCCGAAGGCATCCCCAGCATGGGCGCGGACGCATTGCGCTTCACCATGGCGAGTTACGCCAGCTTGGGCCGCAGCGTGAACTTCGACTTCAAACGCGCCGAAGGCTACCGCAACTTCTGCAACAAAATCTGGAACGCCACCAACTTCGTCTTGATGAACACCGAAAACCAAGACTGCGGCTACGGCGCAACCGCCACCGCCACCGAGCCGCGTGGCTACTCCTTCCCCGATATGTGGATCATAGGTCGTCTGAATCAGACCATTGAGCAAGTAACGCAAGCCTACGAAACCTACCGCTTTGATTTAGCAGCGGAAACCCTGTACAGCTTCGTGTGGAACGACTATTGCGACTGGTATCTGGAACTCGCCAAAGTACAGCTCCAAACCGGCTGCGCCAGCCGCCAACGCGCCACACGCCATACCTTATTGCGCGTACTCGAAGCCGCCCTGCGCCTGCTGCATCCGATTATCCCGTTCATCACCGAAGAATTGTGGCAAACCGTCGCCCCCATGTGCGATGCCAAAACCGCCGACAGCATCATGCTCGCCCGCTTCCCCGAAGCCGACCGCGAACAAATCGTTCAGACGACCTTCGAGCAAATGACCGTGTTGCAGGATTTGATCGGCGCCGTCCGCAACCTGCGCGGCGAAATGGGCATCCAGCCCAACGTGAAAGCCCCGCTGTTTGTCGAAAGCGCGGACGACCTAGCGGACTACCTCAAATACCTGCCGATGATGACCCGCCTGACCGAAGCACAGCAAGTCGCCGCCCTGCCCGAAAGCGAAGACGCACCTGTCGCCGTCTGCAACGGCGCACGCCTGATGCTGAAAGTCGAAATCGACAAAGCCGCCGAAACCGCCCGCTTGAGCAAAGAAGCCGAGAAGCTGCAAAAAGCCTTGGACAAACTCAACGCCAAACTCTCCAAACCCGGCTACACCGAAAAAGCCCCCGCGCATCTGGTGGAAAAAGACAAAGCCGATTTGGCGGAGTTGGAAGACAAAATGGCGAAAGTTCAAAATCAGTTGGCGAAGTTGAAAGACTGATAGGTTGAAGAAACGGAAAGGTCGTCTGAAAATGGGTTTCAGACGACCTTTTTAGAAAGGAAAAAAATGTCTGATCATCGCTACTATATAGTTCCTGTATCTCCCGTAGGGAAGAAAAAAAGGAGCTTGCAGAACAGATCCGAAATTATATGCTGGAGCAAGGTTGGATTTATCCTGAGTTGCAAGAAGTTTTTTATTATGGAGAACTAGGTTATACGTTTACCAACAAAGGAATTATTGAATTTGTAGGTGAAAAAAATGCCCGATATTCCCGCGGCATCTACTTTCAGATTGAAGATGAGCCGACGCTGTTCACTGCTTTGGAAAACTTTGGAAAAGGCGAGCTTGTTTGTCCGCATTACAGTCAACATTATGCTCAAGGTGAGGAGATGGATATAGAAGACCTATTGCCTTCGTTTGATTTTGATGACGAAGGTGGCTATCTCACTTGTTCTGTTTGTGGAACTGAAGATTTGTATTATCGCTTTTTACCGTCGGATACCACTGATGCCGATATGGCTTATTCCGATTTTGCTGTTGTTTTCCCGGGTGTTGGCGAAGTGTCATCTAGCAGCTTGTGCAAGAAAATTGCTGAATTTGCAGGCATCCCTTGTGTGACTATATACGAGGTCTCTTAATTGTTCTTGATAATAACAAAGGTCGTCTGAAACTTGGTTTCCCTATCTTTTATCACTTTTAACGAACTGTCGCTCTAGGGTCGATACGGTTTGCCGCATACACCGCAATCCGGATTTTTGTGGACGCGGAATGTCTGCCATTTGGCGGTGAGGGCGTTGTAGGTCGTCAGTTTGCCGTGTGCCGGTTCGCCTGCGCCGGTGAGGATTTTGAGGGCTTCTGCTGCTTGGGTGGCGCCGATGATGCCGACCAGCGGGGAAAATACGCCGAACAGGGCGCAGGCGCCGTCGTCGGCGGTGTCGCCGTCAAACAGGCAGGCATAGCAAGGACTGTCGGGCAAGTCGGAGCGGTACACGGCGATTTGTCCTTCAAAACGCACGGCGGCACCGGAAACCAGCGGGGTACGGGTGGCAACGGCGGCGCGGTTGATGGCTTGGCGGGTGGGGTAGTTGTCGGTGCAGTCGAGGACGATGTCGGCGGTACGCATGAGTTCGGTCAGGCGGGCTTCGTCCAGCTTTTCGTTCAGGGCGGTAATGTCGCACGCGCTGTTGACGGCTTTCAGACGACCT
This sequence comes from Neisseria sp. HMSC065D04, assembly GCF_001815675.1. Taxonomy (NCBI): domain Bacteria; kingdom Pseudomonadati; phylum Pseudomonadota; class Betaproteobacteria; order Neisseriales; family Neisseriaceae; genus Neisseria; species Neisseria sp. HMSC065D04. Next base: position 10,047 of record NZ_KV821528.1, on the reverse strand, counting down.
GCCATTACTTGCGCTTTGGCTTGTCCGATATCGGCTTCGGTGAAGGCGGTTTGGCGTTGGAGGTTGGTATCATCTATGGTGTCATGGTCGGCGATGATGAGTTTGCCGACGCCTGATGCGGCAAGATACGGGAGGGCTGCCGCACCCAGTCCGCCGCAGCCGACGACGAGGACGCTGGCGGCAAGGATTTTTTCCTGCCCTTCGATACCGATTTCGTCGAGAAGGATGTGGCGGCTGTAACGGAGCAGTTGGTGGTCGTTCATGATGGGTCGTCTGAATGTTGTATCGCGGATGAAAGGGCAAAACGGAGCGGGTTTCTCGGTATTGTCACGACTGGGCAACCACCTGCTAGAAGCAAGACGGGCAACGCCGTCCCGACGTTTGCCCCCTGTTGTATCTATCCGTATGCCTCATGCCAAAGGTCGTCTGAAACCTCAAACCAGTTTTCAGACGACCTTTTTTTTGTTCAATCAGAATTCGATGTTTTCGTAGGCATCGTCGAATACGAACGGGCCGCGTTCGCCGCCGCTTTCGGATTCGAGGTGGATGCGGGTCATCATCATGGACTGGTCGACTTCTTTCATCATGTCGTAAATGGATATGAGGGCGATGTTGACGCCGGTGACGGCTTCGGTCGTGATGCTTTTGCCGACTTCAGAGGAAACGGTTACGGTGGCTTTGACGTAGGCGAGTTCGACATCGACATCGAAATCGACGCGGACGTGTTGCAGGGGGAGGGGCTGGTAAAGCGGGACAAGCAGTCCGACCTGCTTGATGCCTTGGACGGCGGCGATACGGGCGACGTTGAGGATGCCTGCGTTTTGGGTGGCGTTTTCCGCCAAAACTTTGATGGCGGAGGTACTCATGTTGATGGAGCCGCTTGCCACGGCGGTGCGGATGGTGGGTTGGCGTTTGTCGTTTTCGCGTACGGAATTGAAGTTGAACATACTGTGCCTGCGTGAAAAGAGGGTTTTATGGCGCAGTATTTTACGGGATTTCTACACTTCGGACTATGCTGCGGATACGAACGGCAGAATAATCGAACTGAAATGCACAGGCGGTTTTGTTAAGGAATTAACGGCTCGGCTTGTGCGGACGCGGGTTACATCAAGTTTCGGTGTTTTGCAACACCTTTCCGATGGCGGTTTCAGACGACCTGCTATACAATGTTTTACGTTTGTTTTTAAGATAAATAAAGAGAGAAAATCATGCAACTGCATATCCTGAACAATCCCAAAGACGCGGCTCTAGCGGCAGACGCGGAATTTTTGAAACAGTCTTTGTACAAACTTCTGCACGAAGAAGCCTCGCCTTTGGTAGTGGAAACGGTCAAACTGTTGTCCACTTCGGACGACAGCGCGGCTTTGATTGAGAAGGTTTTGCCGCAACTGGACGAACAACAAACCCACGACCTGACGCTTGCCTGCGGCTTGTTCGCGCAGATTCTGAACATCGCCGAAGACGTACACCACGAACGCCGCCGCCAAATCCACGAAGAGGCGGGACACGGCGGCGCGGAAGGCAGCTTGGCGGAAACGGTACGCAAACTCAAAGCGGCGAAAATCGGCGGCAAGGCGGTTCAAAAACAATTAAATACGACCAATGTTACCGCCGTTCTGACCGCGCACCCGACCGAAGTGCAACGCCAAACCGTGTTGAATTTCAACCGCCGCATCCGCGCCCTCCTGCCCCGCCGCGAACGCTGCACCCATGCCGACGCGCTGGCGGAATTGCGCCGCGAAATCGACACCATCTTGTTGGGCTTGTGGCAAACCAGCGAAACGCGCCACCACAAACTCAGCGTCAACGATGAAATCAACAACGGCGTATCCATTTTCCCGATGAGTTTCTTCGAGGCGCTGCCCAAACTCTACCGCAGCATGGAACGCGAGTTTCAGACGACTTATCCTGATGTGGACGTGCCCGACATCTTAAAAATCGGCGGCTGGATAGGCGGCGACCGCGACGGCAATCCGTTTGTCTCCGCCGAGACCCTGCGTTTTGCTTTCCGCCGCCATGCCGACGCGGTGTTCCGCTTTTACCGCGGCGAACTCGACAAACTCTACCGCGAGCTGCCGCTTTCCGTCCGCCGCGTCAAAGTCAACGACGACGTGATGGCATTGTCGGACGAATCGCCCGACGAAGAAATCGCCCGCACCGAAGAGCCATACCGCCGCGCCATCGCCTACATCATGGCGCGCGTGATGGGCAAAGCCCGCTCGCTCGGCTTGGGTATGGGCTGCAAATTCGGCTTCATGATGCCTTACGCCTCCGCGCAAGAGTTTTCAGACGACCTCCACAAGCTGCAACGCTCCCTGCGCGACAACGGCAGCGCGCTTTTGGGCGAAGGCAGGCTCGCCGACCTGATCCGTTCCGTATCCGTGTTCGGCTTCCACATGATGCCGCTCGACTTGCGCCAACACGCGGAAAAACACGCCGATGTCGTTGCCGAACTCTTCAAACACGCCGGTTTGGAAGACTACGGCAGCCTGTCCGAAACGGAAAAACAAACCGTCCTGCTGCGCGAGCTGAAACACCAGCGGCCGCTGTCCAGCCCGTTCATCACTTACAGCGAACACACCCGCCGCGAAATGGCGATTTTCAACGAAGCGCGCAACATCAAAGACGAATTCGGTGAAAACGCCGTTACCCAAAGCATCATCTCCAACTGCGAACAGCCCAGCGACCTGCTCGCCCTCGCGCTGCTGCTTAAAGAAAGTGGTCTGTTGACAGTTGAAAACGGCAAACCGCAAAGCCGCATCAACATCGTCCCCCTCTTCGAAACCATCGAAGCCCTCGAAAACGCCTGCCCCGTCATGGAAACCATGTTCAGCAACGAATGGTACCGTGACCTGCTGCAAAGCCGCGACAACATTCAGGAAATCATGCTCGGCTATTCCGATTCCAACAAAGACGGCGGCTACGTGACCAGCTCTTGGTGCCTCTATCAGGCGGAATTGGGTTTAGTCGAACTCTTCAAAAAATACGATGTCCGTATGCGCCTCTTTCACGGCCGCGGCGGCAGCGTCGGACGCGGCGGCGGCCCGTCTTACCAGGCCATTCTCGCCCAACCGGCGGGCAGCGTGGCCGGACAAATCCGCATCACCGAGCAAGGTGAAGTCATCACCGCCAAATACGCCGACCCCGGCAATGCCGTACGCAACCTCGAAACCCTCGTTGCCGCCACGCTCGAAGCCAGCCTGCTGCCCGATCAAAAAGACCCCGAACCCGCGCTCATGCAGGCATTGTCGGACGTATCGTTCAAATACTACCGCGAGCTGATTACCCACCCCGACTTCATCGACTATTTCCTGCAAACCAGCCCCATACAAGAAATCGCCACCCTCAACCTCGGCAGCCGCCCCGCCAGCCGCAAAACCTTGGCGCGGATTCAGGATTTGCGCGCGATACCGTGGGTGTTCTCATGGATGCAAAACCGCCTCATGCTGCCCGCGTGGTACGGCTTCGGCAGCGCAGTGGAAAGCCTGTGCGAAGGCAAACCCGAAACCCTCGCCGCCCTGCGGGAACACGCGCAGCACAACCCCTTCTTCCAAGCCATGCTCTCCAATATGGAACAAGTCATGGCGAAAACCGACATCACCCTCGCCGAAAACTACGCTGGCTTGAGCGAATCGCCCGAAAAAGCCGCTGTCATCTTCGGCATGATTAAGGAAGAATACCAACGCAGCCGCAAAGCCCTGCTTGACCTTTTGCAAACCGACGAACTCTTGCGCGACAACCGCAGCCTCGCCCGCTCGCTTGCCCTGCGGATTCCGTACCTGAACGCGCTCAACGGCCTGCAAGTCGCCATGCTCAAACGCCTGCGCAAAGACCCGCACGACCCGCACACCCTCCTGATGGTGCACCTGACCATCAACGGCGTAGCACAAGGTTTGCGCAATACAGGTTAAGGCAGTACGAAAAAAGGTCGTCTGAAAACCGTTTCAGACGACCTTTAGACCAAGCGCAAACCATAGCGCGGGCTTTATCCGCGAAAACCCATACTGTTCTGCTGCATCACTGTGTTTACCGGGGTACGGCAGCCGCTTCGGCGTTGCGGATGATCAACGTACTGACACACCTTAGCGCGGTATAGTGGATTAAATTTAAATCAGGACAAGG
>NZ_KV821528.1:3228-5825 GCF_001815675.1 Neisseria sp. HMSC065D04 | reverse complement strand
AACGCCGTACTGGTTTAAAGTTAATTCACTATACTGCCCCATATCGCCGCACCATAACATTTCAGACGACCCCGAGGTCGTCTGAAACACAAAAACAGCTTACGTCAAGGGAGTCATCATTATGTCTGACATTGTCTTTATATTGTTATTCGGCAGGCTTCAACCCCACAGGACACCCGACCCATCCGACACATCCGTCCCCTTTTGGCATTCGGCGGCAGGCTCGGCTTTGATTTATTTATGCATACGCATAGTGACAATCATCGTTCATGATTCGATTACCAAAGCCATTGACAGCCTCCCTTTCATTCTGTTTCAAACCATCTGCATGTTCGGCTGCTTGCTTTTGTATTTCAAAATGTTGCGTACCACACCCGACCCGAAACGCCGCCGGTTTATCTATTGGGGACTGGGCATTCTTTCAGGTATAGCCTTAACCCTACTGACCGAAAAATTGTTTTATTGGGCAAACTTATTTATTATGCATTGACTGGAGGGGCAACAGGCTGCCCCCCTCTTTTTTCAGACGACCCCGAGGTCGTCTGAAAACAAAAACATCTTACTCACAAGGAAATTATTTTATGATGTTACTCTTTGCATCCATCTTTTTTGACATTGCTTTGATATTGGCATTCGGCAGATTTCAAGCTGTGGGGACGCTGGATTTCCCCGACAAGCTCTATCCCATCTGGAAATGGGCGGTAGGCGCGGGCGTGCTTTACACACTGAAACCTGCAATAATCGCCTACGCCTCTTATTCATCTGTCTCCCTCTTCGGCTGTTTACTGATTTTCGCCATCTCATCCGCCACGTTCGCACTCTATTTCAAACTGCTGCGTGCCACCACTGACAAACCTACGCAGCACCGATCTATTTACTGGGGTGTCGGCATCGCTTCTGCATTTTTACTGTCTTTCGGTTTAGGCTATCTTGGCGCATTGATAAACCGCCTTCCGCAATAACCCTTTTCAGACGACCTTTTCCACACTTCCGCATACCATGCCGACCAAACCGCCCGCCTACCACATCACGCACAAAATCCGCCAAACCCGCCGCATTTCGCGTAAAAGCATTGCTTTTCTGTTCCTGCTGGCAGGTTCAGCACTGGTTGCGCTGACTGCCCTCCTGTTTGCCTGGATGGCGGATTTCGCGTTGGAAACGAATGCGGAGCTGGTGCAAAAATATCCTTGGTTTGCCTGGGTCGCCCTGCCCTTCGGGCTGCCGCTCATCGTCTGGATCACCCGTCGTTTCGCCCCCTACACCTCCGGCAGCGGCATCCCGCAAGTGCTCGCCAGCCTCGCCCTGCCCTACGGCGCCAACAAAACCCGCCTGATCCGCCTCCGCGAAACCCTCCTCAAAATCCCGCTGACTTTCCTCGCCATGTGCGCAGGCGCATCCGTCGGGCGTGAAGGGCCGTCCGTCCAAGTCGGCGCGGCAGTCATGAGCGCGTGGGGCGCATGGTGCAAAAAACACGGCTTCGCCTTTCGCGGCATGCAGGAAAACGATCTTATCGCCGCAGGCGCGGCAGGCGGTCTAGCCGCCGCGTTCAACGCCCCGCTGGCAGGCGTGATTTTCGCCATCGAAGAACTCGGGCGCGAAGTCATGCTGCGTTGGGAGCGGCAAATCCTGCTCGGCGTCCTCGCCGCCGGTTTCATCCAAGTCGCCATACAAGGCAACAACCCCTATTTCTCAGGCTTCAGCGGCGGCGCGCTCGACAATATGCTCGGCTGGGTATTGGGCTGCGGACTCGCGTGCGGCATCGCAGGCGGACTGTTCGGGCGCACCCTGTATCTCGGCGCCACCGCCTTCGCCCCCGCCAAATGGCGCGAACACATCCGCCGCCACCCCCTGATTACCGCCGCCCTCATCGGCATCCTGCTCGCCGCCATCGGCACACTTTACCAAGGCAAAACCTACGGCACAGGTTACCACGAAGCCGCCCAAGCCCTGCGCGGCATCCACGAAGCCCCCGCCGGACTCGCCGTCGCCAAATGGTTCTCCACCGTCCTGAGCTACTGGGCAGGCACGCCCGGCGGCATCTTCACCCCCTCCCTGACCATAGGCGCAGTCTTGGGCGAACGCATCGCCGTCCTCACCGGACTCGCCCAAGGCACCCACGTCCTCGTCCTCCTCTGCATGGCAGCCTTCCTTGCCGGCGCCACCCAATCCCCGCTCACCTCCGCCGTCGTCGTGATGGAAATGACCGGCGGACAAAACCTCCTCTTTTGGCTGCTCATCGCCTGCATCTTCGCCTCACAAGTCTCCCGCCAATTCTCCCCCCGCCCCTTCTACCACGCCGCAGGCACACGCTTCAAACGACAGGTGGAACAAAGCGGACAGAAGTGAAGCCTGATATTGCCGATGTGGGAAGGTGTAGGAAAGGTCGTCTGAAATGTTTAGCGATTCGTGGGCGAAGCCCACGCTACAAAGTTTGTTGGCAACACAATTGCCGTAGCGTGAACTCTGTCCACGAAAATGATTGACGCAAAAAGGTCGTCTGAAAACCCGATGTAGGTTTCAGACGACCTTTCATATTTGAACTTTCTATCGGTTTTGGCTGACTCGGTATCCGTAGCGTGGGTTCTACCCACGAAGAT
>NZ_KV821528.1:0-3128 GCF_001815675.1 Neisseria sp. HMSC065D04 | reverse complement strand
TCTGAAAACCCGATGTAGGTTTCAGACGACCTTTTGTGTTTGAACTTTCTATCGGTTTTGACTGGCACGGTATCCGTAGCGTGGGTTCTACCCACGAAGATAATTAACGGACAGGTTGTCTGAAATCTTAAGTGGCTCGCGGGCGAAGCCCACGCTACAAAGTTTGTTGACAACACAAGTGCTGTAGCGTGGACTCTGTCCACGAAAATGATTGAAAACAAAAGTCATCTGAAAACCCGAACATCAAGTTTTCAGACGACCTTCTTAAGGTATAGGGATTCACTTACCCCGGCAATCAAGCCAAGAAAAAACCCTCGGTAGAACCGAGGGCTTGAAAATTTGGTTGCGGGAGCAGGATTCGAACCTACGACCTTCGGGTTATGAGCCCGACGAGCTACCATGCTGCTCCATCCCGCGTCAGAAAATAGAACTATACAGATACTTGAAAAAACTGTCAAGCACTTTACCGCCAAAATTCAGCAAAACATTACCCAATCAAATTCCAGACGATAAAATGAGTTATAGCAATATTATGATTTTAAAGAGTTTAAACCAAAAACTGACCAATCAGGGTTATTCGGAACTTCATCGTAAATCACTCAATCTCAAAAAGCCTTCAAACATGGTTGCACCCGTTTTTTTTTTATCTTTTCACTGTTGATACGAAACTTATCTCATCACACCTAACGGATTGTAAAACACACTGAAATAGAGATCTTCAAAGATATCCTGATCGTTTGAGTTTTGCTGATACCATCCAAGCCCTATTAAGCCGACAGCCCATATCAGACAAACCATGATTGCCAACCTGACAATCAGGCGCTGTTTGTGCGGCATAAGGCTACACAGCCAATCTGCACATAAAAGCATACCCGACATCACCCAAACCACATATCCCCAACCAAATACACCAGATAACCCAAATATCGACCCCGGTATCATCAGGGTTAACATTAAACAGGGTAACAAAGGCAAGATCTCTTTCTCATCATTCAATCTGATATATAAAACAATAAAAATTACATTGGCAAATGTAGGCCAACCCAACGGAAGCCACAAGAAAAATAAGCCTGCCGACCAAATTAGCAAACCCATAGCTCCATTCACGGCAGGCAAGCACAAGGATAAGATGAACAGTATCTGCGCCATCCTTCTCAATAATTTGCTCAAACTTAGGTCATATTCGAGTGGTAGTAGATTTCCCGGCATATTATTTCCTTACACGATAAACGGCAGCCAATCAAAGGTCGTCTGAAACCTTGTTTTAGAGTTTCAGACGACCTTTTTGCCTTTGCTTCAATCCAATGATTTTATTTCTTGGCCCTAAAGCCCAGCAGATGCTGCGTGGTAGCAAGCCATGCGCCGAATACCCCTAAGGCGATGACGAAGCCAAACACCAGCGAAACTTCGCTGAAATAGAAGAAACGCCAGCCGATGTTGAGCCCGTAGGGTTTGAAGATGGCATCTACCAACGGGCGCACGGCGGAGAGCAGCCAGCCGCACAGTCCCAAGCTGACGGCGGCGGAAAAGATACTCTGCCACATGGCTTGATAGAGGAAGGGGCGGCGGATGAACGATGCGGGCGCACCGAGCAGCTTGGTGATTTCGATTTCTTCTTTGCGGCTGAGGATTTGCAGACGGATGGTGTTGTGCGCAACAAGGACGAACGCCATACCCAGCGTCAGTGAAAGAAACCATAAAATTTTGCGAATGAACTCGTTGATTTGATACAGCGTTTGCACCCATTCGGTGTCCATGGTGGCGGATTCGACCATGGGCAATTTGACCATATCCTGATAAATCGCCTGCATTTGTGCGGGTGGCGTAGCGGGATCGGGCGTTACGATAAATGCGTCGGGCAAGGGGTTGCCGTCGAGCATGGAAACGAGGTTTTGATCGAGGTTGGATTGCAGCTCTTCCAAGCCTTCCTGCTTGCTGATGAAACGGACTTTGTTGAGGCGGACATCGCGTTCCAACAGGTTGCGGACGGTATCGCTGTCGGCTTTGGATGCGTCGGTTTCCATATAGAGCGTGATTTGCGGCGACTCGTTGAGCTTGCCTAAAACGCTTTGCCCGCTTTGGATGCCTAAATACATGAAAAGCGGCAGGGTCATGGCGACGGCGAGCATCAGGAGGGTGAGCAGCGTGCCGACGGGTTGGCGCAGGAGCTGTTTGAGCGCAGTGCGCGCGGATTCGACGTGCAGCGAGACGTAGTGGATGATGCTCATGCGAGTCGTCCTTTCGAGAGGCGCAGGATGCGGTGGCCGTAGTCTGCCATGAGTGTTTCGTCATGAGCGGCGACGATGACGGTGGTTCCTGCTTCGTGGAAGGTTTTGAACAATTCCATGATGTCGAGCGCGTAGGCGCGGTCGAGGTTGGCGGAGGGTTCGTCGGCAATCAGGAGGCTGGGCTGGTGGACGACGGCGCGGGCGATACACAAGCGTTGCTGTTCGCCGCCTGAGAGGGTTACGGGATCGTCCAATTCGCGGCCTTTCAAGCCGACTTTTTCAATAGCGATGCGGGCGCGTTCTTCGGCTTTGCGCGGCTGATAACCGATAATCCGCAGCGGCAGGATGACGTTTTGCAGGACGTTGCGGTCATAGAGGATTTTGTGGTCTTGGAACACGATGCCGATATGTTGGCGCATGAAGCCGATTTGGTTGTCGCTCAATTCGCCCAAGTCTTGGTTGTTGAACCACACTTTGCCTTTGCTGGGTTTGGTAATACCGGAAATCAGCTTGAGGATGGTGGACTTGCCGGAGCCGGAATGGCCGGCGATAAATATCATTTCGCCTTTTTTGATTTGGAAGCTGACGTTTTTCAGGGCTTCAAAACCGCCGGGATAGGTTTTGGAAACTTGTTCGAAACGGATCATAAGGTATTCCTGGAAAGGGGTCAGAACAAACTTATCCACAGCTAATCCACAAAAGGATGCACTATCGGAGATAGGTCGTCTGAAAAATAGGATATGTGCCGAATTATAAAGATTTCGGCGTTTCTTTGATAGTTTGCCCGGATATGGACGGCGGTAGGCAAAGCATCGGACTGACGGCTTTACAACACAATATTACAGGCGTGATTGTCGCCACCATTTTATAGTGAATTAACTTTAAACCAGTACGGCGTTG
>NZ_KV821527.1:0-231 GCF_001815675.1 Neisseria sp. HMSC065D04 | reverse complement strand
AAGCTGAAAAAGCTAAAGCGGAAGCCGAACGCAAAGCTGCCGAAGAAGCTGAAAAAGCCAAAGCAGAAGCTGAGCGTAAAGCGGCTGAAAAAGCTAAGGCTGAAGCTGAACGTAAAGCCGCCGAAGAAGCTGAGAAAGCTAAGGCGGAAGCTGAACGTAAAGCCGCTGAGGAAGCTGAAAAAGCTAAGGCAGAAGCGGAACGCAAAGCCACTGAAGAGGCTCAGAAAGCTA
>NZ_KV821526.1:0-746 GCF_001815675.1 Neisseria sp. HMSC065D04 | reverse complement strand
TTAAGCGATGATAGAAGAAACCACACCTGCACCTACGGTACGGCCACCTTCGCGAATCGCAAAGCGCAGACCTTCTTCCATAGCGATAGGCGCAATCAGTTCTACAGTGATGGCTACGTTCTCACCAGGCATAACCATTTCTACACCTTCTTCCAAAGTAACCGCGCCGGTTACGTCGGTAGTACGGAAGTAGAATTGAGGACGGTAGTTAGCGAAGAACGGAGTATGACGGCCACCCTCTTCTTTGCTCAATACGTACACTTCCGCTTTGAATTTGGTGTGCGGAGTGATGGTACCCGGTTTAGCCAATACTTGACCGCGTTCCACTTCTTCGCGTTTGGTACCGCGCAGCAATACGCCTACGTTGTCACCTGCCTGACCTTCGTCCAGCAGTTTGCGGAACATTTCAACACCGGTACAAGTGGTTTTTTGGGTTTCTTTCAGACCTACGATTTCGATCTCGTCACCAACGTGGATGACACCGCGCTCTACACGGCCGGTTACTACGGTACCGCGACCGGAAATGGAGAATACGTCTTCGATAGGCAACAGGAACGGTTTGTCCACGGCACGCTCGGGAGTCGGGATGTAGCTGTCCAATGCGGCAGCCAGTTCGAAGATTTTTTCTTCGTAAGCGGCGTCGCCTTCCAAGGCTTTCAGTGCAGAACCTTGTACGATCGGGCAGTCATCGCCTGGGAAGTCGTAGCTTGACAGCAAGTCACGGATTTCCATTTCAACCAGTTCCA
>NZ_KV821525.1:22671-23312 GCF_001815675.1 Neisseria sp. HMSC065D04 | reverse complement strand
GGTTAACGCTTTAACCATTGCGCCTTTCCCCAGATTTACCTTACGTTGCAGCAGCGTCGGCTCGCCTGCCTCCAGTACGTCGCCGTGCATGATTTCCAGACTCATATCGTGTTGTTTGGCAAATTCGACGGTGCTATGGACTTCAAACGGTTTTTTGCCGTCGTCCGCGATAAAACCGCCTATCAGGCAAATTCCGTGTCGGTTCGGTACTTCAAACTCCTGTCTTGTCTTCAAACCGTTGATGAAATCTTGACGGAATTTTTTCTCCATGCCATCTATCAATTCTTTCTCTTTAGCTTTCCAGTTGGCAGGGGCTTTCTTATTGTCGGCAGGGATATAGAAAAAACTGCGTACGATATAGGCGTCATCATTATCCAGTTTGAAATATAAGTCGGCTTCGTAGGGCATACCGTCTTTCCCGATAATGTTTTCCCAATGAAATCCCCCGCGCGTTACCTGCATCATTGCCCGATCCGGAATCAGGGTGCGGGTATCAACGACAATATCTGTTCCATCATAACCACTACGTTTAAACCTATTGATAGTCCTAACGTTTCTATCCCAGTCGTTAAACATAACCATCACGCTCCAGCCATTGTAATCAAGATGCGTACTGCCATGACGGCGTTTGGACGGCAGGC
>NZ_KV821525.1:21982-22571 GCF_001815675.1 Neisseria sp. HMSC065D04 | reverse complement strand
AGGCGGTATCGATGGCGGATTTGGTGACGGTCGGCGAGGTTTCTGCCGACGGGGAAACGGTGGGCGTGCAGGCTGTGGCAGCGAGAATAAGCGACAGCGTGGTCAGACGGATGGACATAAATAAGCTCCGTGATTGAATAGGGGTCGTCTGAAAGTATAGTTTATTCAGACGACCTTTGTCATAAAACGGGCCTGGCGGTATTTATTGGATATGGATGGAAATTTGGCGTGTTTTTGAGCGGACTTGAGGCTTGGAGATGATTTTTGCTGTGTGAAAGTCCGTTATAAGTTTGTCTTTATTTCAAACTATTCTTCTTCTCAATGGTCTCTTTCTGAGGTATTGTCTTTCACTACGGCTTTATTTTCAAAAATTGTTAATATCCGAAAAATTGATTATACTTATAAAGTATTAGTTCATTTGGTCTATTATTGTTGTCAGGTTCAATCTGATTCTGAATCTGCCAATATCCAATTTAAGACCGTTATGAGAAGAATGGCGGCGATGCGTCTTTTCGATTGCTATTTTCTCGGTGGATTGGAATATAGTGGATTAACTTTAAATCAGGGCAAGGCGACGAAGCCGCAGACA
>NZ_KV821525.1:17255-21882 GCF_001815675.1 Neisseria sp. HMSC065D04 | reverse complement strand
CCGTACTGGTTTAAAGTTAATCCACTATAAGAATGCAAGGCAGGAACTTGGCGCTTTATCTCCATCCACTCAAAACAAAAGAGAGAATTTATGGACACAACCAAACCTACTCCCCATCCCGACCAACAGGCCAACCGCCGCTATCTGACCGTGTGGCGGTGGCATTTTTATTTCGGGCTATTGGTCGCGCCCTTTCTGACCCTGCTTGCCGTAACGGGTCTGGGCATGCTCCTATTCGCCAACATCACCGGTAAAGAGGGCGAGCGCATACACGTTACCCCGCAGGCGCAGGTGCAGCCTTTGTCGGCGCAGGCGGAAGCGGCGCGGCAGTCTGTGAACCCTGAAACCGCTTCGGTGGTGCAATATATCGCGCCGCGCGCCGACGATATGGTTGCCGTGTTCCGCGTGAACAATGACGACAAAGCGACCATGGTCGCCGTCGATCCTTACACGGCGAAAGTCGTCAGTTCCATGCCGCGCAATGAGGGCTGGTATCACACGATGGACGGAATCCACGGCGATATGATGCTCGGCACGGCGGGCGATTATCTGATAGAAACCGCCGCATCACTGACTATCCTGATGATGATTACGGGGATTTATCTTTGGTGGGCGAAACAGCGCAGCCTGAAATCCATGCTTGTGCCGCAAACGGGCAAAGGACGCTCGTGGTGGCGTAGCATGCACGGTGCATTCGGCACTTGGGTTTCTTTGATTTTATTGTTGTTCTGCCTGTCGGGTGTTGCTTGGGCGGGCATTTGGGGCGGTAAGTTCGTTCAGTCTTGGAGTCAGTTCCCCGCCGGCAAATGGGGCGTCGAACCGAACCCCGTATCCGTCGTGCCGACCCACGGCGATGTGCTGAACGACGGCAAAACCAAAGAAGTACCGTGGATTCTGGAACTCACGCCCATGCCTGTTTCCGGTACGACGAAGGGCGAAAACGGCATCAATCCGAGCGAACCGATGACCTTGGAAACGGTTGACCGCTTCGCCCGCGAAATCGGCTTCAAAGGCCGCTACCAGCTCAACCTGCCCAAAGGCGAAACGGGCGTGTGGACGCTGTCGCAGGATTCGATGAGCTACGACATGGTCAGCCCGACCGCCGACCGCACGGTGCACATCGACCAATACAGCGGCAAAATTCTGGCCGACATCCATTTCGACGATTACAACTTCTTCGGCAAATTCATGGCGGCGAGCATCGCGCTGCACATGGGAACGCTGGGCTGGTGGAGCGTGCTGGCGAACGTCTTGTTCTGCCTGGCGGTTATTTTCATCTGCGTCAGCGGCTGCGTGATGTGGTGGAAACGCCGCCCGTCCAAAGCGGGCGGACTGGTTCCTCCGGCGCAGAAAATCGAGCTACCGGTATGGTGGGCAATGGCTGTACCGCTTTTGATTGTGGCAGTATTGTTCCCGACCGCCATCGCCGCCATCGCCGTGATTTGGCTCTTGGATACGGCGTTGCTGTCGCGGATTCCGGCGCTGTCGCGGTGGTTCAAATAAACGCACGGCGTGTGGCAGACGATAAACCGTCAGGCTTGATTTGCCAAAGCTAAAAGGTCGTCTGAAAACCAAATTAGGTTTTCAGACGACCTTTTTTGACGATTAACTGCCCATATAGTGGATTAACTCTAAATCAGGACAAGGCGACGAAGCCGCAGACAGTACAGATAGTACGGAACCGATTCACTTGGTACTTCAGCACCTTAGAGAATCGTTCTCTTTGAGCTAAGGCGAGGCAACGCCGTACTGGTTTAAAGTTAATCCACTATACTTGAATCGGTCAGAAGCTAAGGGGAGATAATCTACACCGGTTCCTTAATTATTTTTTAGGTTGTATGAAATGCTCCGCTTCCTTCAAGATTTCAGGTTTCACAATCCCCTGCAAATCCTTAGTGGGGATAGTAAACTCAGGTCTGCCTAAAACATATGCACCGATTTCGTAACTTTGATACAGGAAAGTCAAGCCGTTTTTATCGAAACGCCAGTTTTCCGTGGCGGAAAATTTGTCACTATTGTATCCACTAATGTAATCACGTGCTTCTTCTTCGGTGTCATCACTATTTTCCTTCAGGTATTTGACATAGGCTTCTTCAAGCAGGTGTGTCAGTTTTCCTTCTTGATTGGGTAATAGGATGTCGTTTAATTTAAGCGGCTTCGGATTGGCAATGCCGCGCTTCAATACCGTCAGCGTGTGCACGCCGTTTCCGTGTGCGCCACAGGTATATTCCCAATCTTCTTGTCCGAAAACGGCATAGTTGGGCGTATAGCCTTCCAGTTCTAACGTATCCACATAGTCCAACGCACAAGGAGAGCCATCATCTTTGCCGAGTTTCCTATTTTCCCGATTGGTCTCCTTTACGTCTTTGTCGCGTATTAAGGTCGTCTGAACCGATTTTTGCGTAGGCAGTTTGCCCCCCATTTGTTTTCTGACCCAGTCATCCAAATGTTTATCGCCGGTAATCGGATAGCCGACAGTAAGTTGATGGCAAAGGGGTTTGCCTTCACTGTTTTTGCCGGAACAGGATTGGGCTTCCAATATTTTGTCTTTAAACGATAAAGGCGCAGCCTGAGCAGTTGCAGAAAAAACGAGGGCCAGTGTTGCGGCGGCAAGCGTTTTGCGGAACATATCAACACCTATTTAGGATTTTGATTTAATTAAAGGAAAGCCCAATGCTTCGCGGCTTTCGACGTATTTCTGCGCTACGGTGCGGCTCAGCGCGCGGATGCGGCCGATGTAGGTGGCGCGTTCGGTAACGGAAATGGCGCCGCGTGCGTCTAAGAGGTTGAAGGTGTGTCCGGCTTTGAGGACCAGCTCGTAGGCGGGCAGGGCGAGGCTGGCGTTTTCTTCGGCGAGCAGGCGTTTGGCTTGCGCTTCGTAGTCGTTGAACTGACGCAGCAGCCAGTCGGCATCGCTGTATTCGAAGTTGTAGGTGGATTGTTCGACTTCGTTTTGGTGATACACGTCGCCGTAGGTGACGGTGTTGCCGTCCAGCGTTTTTGCCCAAACGAGGTCATAGACGTTTTCTACGCCTTGCAGGTACATCGCCAAGCGTTCGATGCCGTAGGTGATTTCGCCGAGTACGGGGGTGCAGTCGATGCCGCCGACTTGTTGGAAGTAGGTGAACTGAGTCACTTCCATGCCGTTGAGCCAGACTTCCCAGCCCAAGCCCCATGCGCCGAGGGTGGGGTTTTCCCAGTCGTCTTCAACGAAGCGGATGTCGTGGACTTTGGGGTCGATGCCCAATTCGCGCAGGGAATCGAGATAGAGGTCTTGGATATTGGCGGGCGCGGGTTTGAGGGCGACTTGGAATTGGTAATAGTGTTGCAGGCGGTTGGGGTTGTCGCCGTAGCGGCCGTCTTTGGGGCGGCGGCTGGGTTGGACATAGGCGGCAAACCAAGGCTCGGGACCGAGCGCGCGCAGGCAGGTGGCGGGGTGGGAAGTACCGGCGCCGACTTCCATGTCGAAAGGTTGGATGACGGTGCAGCCTTTGTCTGCCCAGAATGTTTGCAGTTTGAAGATGATTTGTTGGAAGGTGAGCATGGCTTATGTTTCGGATTGGGATAAAAGGGGGATTTTACTGTTTTGACGGTGTTTTGGGTAGGTGTACAGGCAGATGGAATGGTGGGGCGGCGGTGTGATTTGACTGTCAATAAATGCGGAAACATGCCACAATGCCGTTATCCTGTTGTCTGTTTTAATCTGTTTTGATTGAATTTGAGGAGTCGCCCATGACCCCGATTTTGGCTTTCGATATTGAAACCGTGCCTGATGTGAACGGCATCCGCCTGTTGTACGACCTGCCTGCCTCTTTGCCGGATGACGAGGTGGTTTTGTTCGCCCAGCAGAAACGCCGCGCCCAAAACGGCTCTGACTTTATGCAGCACCACTTACACCAAGTAGTCGCCATTTCCTGCTGTATGCGCTGGGGGCAGGACAAAATCCACGTAGGCACCATAGGCGAAATGCACGACAGCGAAGAGGAAATGATCGCCAAATTTTTCGACCTTATCGAAAGCCATACGCCGCAATTGGTCAGTTGGAACGGCGGCGGCTTCGACCTGCCCGTCCTGCATTACCGCGCGCTGATACACGGCATTGCAGCGGCGCGTTATTGGGACATGGGCGAGGGCGATTTCGGCGACAGCCGTGATTTCAAGTGGAACAACTACATCAGCCGCTACCACAACCGCCATTGCGACCTGATGGATCTGCTCGCCCTGTACCAGCCGCGTGCCAATGTGCCGCTGGACGATATGGCGAAACTTTGCGGCTTTCCTGGCAAACTGGGCATGGACGGCAGTAAAGTTTGGGAGGCGTTCCACGCAGGTCGTCTGAAAGACATCCGCGATTATTGCGAAACCGATGCGGCAAACACTTATTTAATGTTCCTACGCTTCCGCCTGATGAGCGGCGCTTTGGACGCGGATGAGTATGAAGTGGAAGTCAAACGGCTGAAGCATTACCTGACCGGACAGGCTCAGGACAAGCAGCATTGGAATGAGTTTGTCGCCGCGTGGCGTTAATAACGCGGTGATTTCCTAAAGCCCTGACGATGGGCGGAAAGCCGCTAATTTATAGTGGATTAACTGTAAACCAGTACGGCGTTGCCTCGCCTTAGCTCAA
>NZ_KV821525.1:0-17155 GCF_001815675.1 Neisseria sp. HMSC065D04 | reverse complement strand
TTGTCCTGATTTAAAGTTAATCCACTATACAATAGCGGTGTATCGGGCTGGATTGTTTTTCCTGATACTGAAAAGCAGTTGGCATTCAGTTTGGTAAAGCGGTTATTGGGAAAAAAGGAGTGTGGGCGGTTTGATTGTAAGGATGTGAACGATATTGGATGAAAAAGGTCGTCTGAAATTTGTCAGCTCCTATATTGTTAGGGAGCTGAATTTCAGACGACCTTTGCATTCGGAAAATTCCTTTGCTTTTAGAACAACACTCCTGTCGGCTCGCTGCCTTCCGGGATGTCATATTTCGGATAGCTCGGCGTGCTGGCGGGGGCGTTGTACAGTTTTGCCGGATTTGCTTCAGGACGAACGCTTTGGTTTGGTGCAGAAGCGGGCGTATCGTCAGCTTCGACTTCGATTTCAGTACCTTTAGGCAGAACCACATCTTTGACCGGAGCAGGCTTAGGCGCAATTTTAGGTTTGCTGAAAGCGCTGGAGCCGCTCGTCCAGGCGAGTGATTTCAACGGGGTTTTGAGTTTGACGCCTTTGGCACAGGTCAGACAGTTGGCGGCACCGGTGCGGTTTTTTAAAATAGCGTCTACTTTAGCCGGATTAATGGTTTTACCGTGTGCTTTTGCCCAAGCGGCAATACTTTTCTTCAAGACGGCAGTATCCAGATTTTTTTTGCCATATGGGTCTTGGTATGCAGCCAGCCAAAGGTTTTGGTTGGCATCTTCGTTGAGGCTGGCCATTTGGTAGATGACGGAGGCGGGAGCGCCGGAGGCGATTGTTTTAGCAAATTCCAGTGCATCCGGAGACTTCATGCGGACGCAGCCGTGACTGCGGACGCCCGGTACGCTGGCAGGGGCATTAGTGCCATGAATGCCTAAACCGAGTTTGGGATCGCCCAGACGGACAAAAACAGGACCGAGCGGATTGTTAGGGCCTGCTGGTACGCTTTTGACGCCGTCGCCACGTTCTTTTTGGATGGATTTAGGGATGTGCCAAGTCGGATTGAAGGCTTTTGCACCGATTTTGTGTTCGCCCAATGTGGTTTGGGTCATGGCCTTGCCGACGGCGACAGGATAGATTTTGGTCAGTTTGCCGTCTGTATATAAGAATAAGCGTTGTTGCGGAATATTGATGACGACGTGTTGACCTTCGGAAACGGGAGAGACGTCCGGGATGGGTGTGTTGGCTGAGGCGGCGGTAACGAAGAAGGCAGCGGTCAGGCCGAAAATAGTTTTTTTCATGTGTCGTAATACTTGTAATAAATGAAAAGAAGATTTTGGGAAATCATACCTGAATCTGTATTTTTTTGTGCGAAAATATGCCCTTTCGGTTGCTTGCCGGTTTGAGTGGCAGGTATGGATTGGGGTCGTCTGAAAAGATAAACTGGGTGTCGAGTGGACAAGTGATGGCTGATACGAAATGTTTTGACGGCGTGGCTGATGTTTTTTCTCTGGATTATGAGGGGCGCGGCGTTGCCAGAGTACATGGCAAAACTGTCTTTATTAAAGGTGCGCTGCCTACTGAGAAAGTGTCGTTTCGGGTGCTGAGGGAGAAGAAACAGTTCAGTGAAGCAGAGACAGTAGAAGTATTAAAAGAGTCGGTTGAACGGGTCCGGCCTGCGTGTGGTTATTATGAGACATGTGGCGGTTGTTCGTTGCAACATGTGTCTCCAACCGCTCAAGTTGCATTGAAGCAACGTATTTTGGAAGAACAGCTCGAGCGTATCGGCAGAGTCAGACCGGAACAGATTCTTCCGCCTATTTATGGTTCGGCTTGGCATTATCGGGATAGGGCGCGGTTGAGTGTCTCAGTCGACAAGAAGGGTCGTCTGAAAATGGGTTTTCAGGCGAAAAAAACGAATGAAGTGGTTGATATTGAAACATGTCAGGTGTTGCCTAAACATATTTCAGATGTTTTACCTATGGTGAAATTGTTGTTGCAAACACTGTCTGATGGCGGGGCGGCAGTCCGATTTGTAGAATTTTTTAATAGCCGTGCATTGGTTGTTTTGAACATTTGTTTCATAAAAAAACCGTCTGGCTACTCTTTGAAGCAAATTGAGACATGGTTTGATAAGATATCAGGTGGGGTAAAGCAAGTTTGGCAGGTCTGGTTTCAATATGGGCGCGAGCCGTCAACTGTACTGTACCCTAAAGATTTGCCCGAATTGAAATACGGTTTGCCTGAATTTTCGGTAGAAATGCCTTATCAGCCGGGTGATTTTACGCAGATTAATGCGGACTTGAATGCCGTAATGATCAGCAGGGCTTTGCGCCTGTTGGATATACAGCCTAATGACAGGGTGGTAGATTTGTTTTGCGGGTTGGGTAATTTCAGCCTTCCTATGGCAAAGAGCGGTGCGTCAGTAACGGGTATTGAAGGATTGGATTCCCTTGTTTTGCGTGCCAGGCAAAACGCTCTTCGAAACAGTTGTGTAAAATATGCGTCGTTTGAGGTGGCAGATTTGTTTGAGACAGATGAGCAGACGGTAGCCTCATGGGGGGTATTCGACAAAATGTTGCTCGATCCGCCCAGGAGTGGTGCTTATGCTGTTGTCAAATCGCTACATACGCCATACCTGCCGAAAAAAATCGTATATGTTTCATGTAATCCTTCAACCTTTGCACGTGACGCGGAAGTATTGGTAAATAAGGGTTACAACTTCAAATCTGCAGGCATTATGAATATGTTTGCACAAACTTCTCATGTCGAATCCATCGGCGTGTTTGAGTTGTAAATCCGATAGTGGGAGTGTCTGACAAATGGTTTTTAATGTAATTATTGGTTGAATCATGTTATCATAATTCAATTGGGGAATAGATGATTCGGCTGTTTCCATAAATGCCGAACATCGAATATATGTAGTTTTATTTGCCGCACCACAGTATCGGGAGGTGTTCTTGAGTTATCCATTAATCATATTGCTAGTGCTTTTGTTTATTGTGCTGCTGTTTATTTTTTATAAACAGAATGGTACTGCTAAAACTAAAAAGTCGACAAAAGCAGCTAAAGCATCATCCAAAAAAAACCATCACCCAAATCAAGAAAGCATTGAAGGGGTAAGTCCGGATTGGGTTGATCAAGTCAATCAATCCGTTTCCGACCCGGATCAACAGGATTGGGAATGGGGAGGCAGTAGTTCTGCCGGTTCAACTACGTCTGTATCTGCACAAGAAGTCGACCCGCTGACGGAATATCAAGTATATAAGCAATTTGGTTATGAGAGTAAGGCTGCCGAATCTTTGGCGGGTTATTTGAATGGCCTAAACGATGGAGCTCCTGAAAAATTAGTACATGAGCTTGTCGGGCTGAGTCTGCGTGTTGGCAATATCGATATGCTGACAGACGCCTTGGAGCGTCATGGCTCCGTTTTGTCTGAAGAAAGTCTGGCTGAGTACGTTAAAGCCGGCTTGATGTCCGATCAGACGCATTTGCCATTACGCGTATTGGCAGAAAACCGTTTGGGATGGAGCATGCAGGAAATCGAGCGCCAAATCGGAGAACAACCTGATTTGGAAGAGGCTTCGGCATCCGCTCCTGCGATGACTAATGACAATGCAGGCACTAATCACGCCCCTGGCGTTTCCAAACGCGCTGCTATCGTATTGGGCAAGAAAGAGTTTACCGATATTACTCCGGAAGAAATGGGAGCCGTTATCGGATTTGTTAAACCTGAGCAAAGTGCCAAAATCTTAAAAGACAAAGTAGGCTATGAAACTGCTGTTCAACAATATAACCGTGCCATTCAAAGCTCTTCTAAGCCTGCAAGCCTTATCATCGATGCATTAAAACTTGACTATCAGCATGAAGAAATCAGTCAGTTTGCTAAACACTTGTGGAAGTTGTACCACTCATTGGGTCAGTATGGTCGCCAAGTGAAAGAACGCATGCTAGGTTGGGGATATAGCCTTGGTTATCATGAAGTATTTGATGATTTGGAGAAAGGACCTAACGAAAATAAAATCAGAGAAATTGGTTTGGAAAGGGGTTATATCCGACCTACTTCTCTTCAAATGAAAGCTAAATATCGCGAACTGGTACAAAAAGATTCTTCTATCATTAGCGTCAACGCCTCTCCTGCAGATGAAGCACTGAAAGAAGTTGAATCTTTACTGATGTACGGTCAGTTGGATTTGGCCATAGGTACTTTGGAACAAGCTGTTTTACAGTACCCGCAAGAATCTCAATTGTATGTGATGCTGTTCGATCTTTACGAAAGAGTAGAGGACTGGGCACGTCTGGAACAATTCTTGCGCTTATTGCGTGAACGCGTTGTCAGCCTTCCGGAAGAAGTGGTATTGGCAATGAGCCGTTTGCTGCAACATGTAAATCAACATTCAAAAAAATAAAATAATTAGAGAGTACCATGATGGATAATCTGTTACCTAAAATCAAAACCATACGGATTATGCTGCGCGATATGAGCGAGCAGCAAGAAGCCGTTTTCCGTATGGCCTTTAAAATGCACAATACGACGAACTATCAGATTCTTGACTCAGATTCAGATGAAATACCAGATTTAGTATTGGTAGATACTGATACTGCTGAGGGCATTGAAACTTGGAAAACGCTCAAAATCAAATACCCTGATATTCCTGTTGCGATGTTTTGTTCGCAAGAGCCATCTGTTACAACGCCGTATTTGGCTAAGCCGGTTAAATTCGATACCTTATTCCCGATTTTGAGAAGTTTGGCGCAGGGCGGGAATATTTTTGATGCTTCGGCTCAAAAGGCAGAAGTACAAGAAGGAGCGCAAAACGGTAACGAAAGTAGAAAGGCTACTATTCGTCGCTTTAATCCGAATAAAGGATTGCTTGGTGCTTTGAAGTTTGCCAGTCAAGGCCATCAGGATATTGCCGTTTTACATGAGGGTAAACCGGTATTAATCGTTTTCCCAAGTATTCAAAGGGTATTGCTGACAGTCAACGCCCATGAGTTAGAAGGGCTTTGTAAGAATGACAATTTATCTGTTGTATGCAAAGTCGTGCCGGATAATCCCCAGTGGAAAGAAAAAGCCAAAGTAACGATTATGTCTTGTTTGTGGCAGATGGCAATTTGGACTGCTCAGGGAAGATTGATTTATCCGATGACTCCTCAAACGATTTTCACTTTAAAGCGTTGGCCTAATTTGACCAGGCTTGCTCCGGTTCCAGAGTCTATGAGGTTATCTGCGTTTTTAACTAAAACATCAGTCAACTTAAATATCCTCTATAAAGTTATGCCTTTGGAAATGCCGGATATCTTGAATTATTTGGCGGCAACCTCTGTAACAGGCTTTTTGGCAACGGATAGCGAATATGCTCCGAATCAAGCTAATCAGCATGCCAATATTTCTGAACATGTTAGTGTTAATAGCGATGTGCCTGATAGTCAGATGGTTAAGGATGCAGAAAAAGTGGCAGGTCCTTCGCAAGAGCAGCCACGCGGTTTGTTACAGCGCTTAATGCGTAAATTATTGGGAAAACGCTAAAAAGGACATGTAATGAAAGAAAATAAAATTATCTTTACCGGTCCGGTTGGAGTAGGTAAAACAACAGCAATTTCTGCGTTATCAGATGAGCCGCCTGTACAGACAGATGCATCTGCATCAGATATGACGCTGGTTCGTAAGGGGTATACCACCGTAGCAATGGATTATGGTGTGATCCATTTGGATGAAGAAGTCAAAGTTCATTTATATGGTACACCGGGGCAAGAACGTTTTAACTTTATGTGGGAAATTCTAAGCCAGGGTAGTATGGGATTGGTATTGCTTTTGGATAATACACGAACAAACCCATTGAAGGATTTGCAATTCTTCTTGGAAGCATTCCGAGAATTATTGAAAACAGCGCCATTAGTAGTAGGCGTTACTAAAATGGATATTCGTTCATTGCCAAGCGTTGATGTATATCAGAAATATTTAGCACAAAATAATTTTAATGTACCGGTTTTTGAGATTGATGCTCGTAGAGAAGATGATGTCAAACAATTGGTTAGCGCAATGTTGTTCTCAATTGATCCGGGTTTAGAGGTATAAAATGGAATCAACACTTTCTTTGCAATCAAATTTATATCCCAGAATTACACCTGCTGGTGCTTATTATGCAGTAACCAGCGATACACCAAGCGCAAGTAGAACATTGCTATATAGCTTATTGCGTGCAAACCCGTCAGAGGTCATTAGTAGCGAAAAAATTCTAGCTTGGGCTGATACCAGTGATATCAATACGGCTTTAAACTTGTTGTACCGTTTGCAACGTTTAGAGTTTTTATATGGTGATGAAAATATTAGTAACGAAGATATTCATTTAACAGACGAGCAGTTACCGGAATTGTTAGAGCAGTTGTCTAATTCAGGTAAAGCTTTGCTGGCTGATGAGAATGGTCTGTATTTTGCCAATGCTAATTTTCATCATGAAGCTGCCGAAGAGTTAGGCCTGTTGGCAAGCGAGGTGGCTAAGATGGAAGATGGTCATCGTCTGCTGATTCGTAACAATTTGCATATCAATAATAGTGCATGGGGGATTTGTGATCCTTCTGGTCAGAGCGAGTTAACATTTTTCCCATTGTATATTGGTGAAACTAAGCTGATTCTAGTTATAGGTGGTATGCCTGACTTAAATAAAGAGGCGTTCGTGACACTGGTTAAAGTGTTGTACCACAGATATGGTAGCCGCCAGCAAACTATATAACTAAAGTTATAATTTGAGAATGGAATAAATATGCAACAATTATTAATCTCTGTGTTGAGTGATTTAAATAATACTTCTCCCGATATTACAGCTTCAGCTGTAATATCGACTGATGGTTTGCCAATTGCTACAATGCTTCCATCACATTTGAATGCGGACAGAGTTGGTGCTATGTCTGCAACATTGTTGGCATTGGGCAACCGTTCAGTGCATGAGCTGGCATGTGGTGAGTTGGATCAAGTGATGGTTAAAGGTAAAACAGGTTATATTCTGTTGAGTCAAGCAGGTGATAATGCAGTATTGGCCCTGATGGCGAAGGAAAGCGGTAAGCTGGGTTTGATCTTGCTGGATGCTAAACGTGCTGCTAAACATATTGCAGAAATTTTATAAAACCGCATATAAATCATATCATTAATGATAATAGGGGATTAATTCTTGACTTCTTGTTTTTTTTAAGATATAATTCCCCTTCTAATTCCCCGATAGCTCAGTCGGTAGAGCGACGGACTGTTAATCCGCAGGTCCCTGGTTCGAGCCCAGGTCGGGGAGCCAAATATCAAAAGCCTGAACATCGAAAATATGTTCAGGCTTTTTTATAAGGTAAATTGTATTGATATTTTCTTTATTCAATTGTTTCGTGGAATTGAATTGTTGTCATAAAAGTGCAAACCTGTTGCATCTTACAAATAGTAGCAATGCATGGACGGATTTTCAGACGACCTTGGATTCGAATTTGAAGTGCAACTTTCCATAACAGAAAAAAGGCAGTATGCGGCAAGTATTGCACTTCAAATCTGAATTCGCCGACCTCTTCAAACTATTCGCAGTTTGATACTTTTGATCAAGATTCTCAGTTTAAAAATACTGAAAGTCAGTACCTGCAGACGGTAAATTTGCACTAAATCCCTATTTTTCAAAGGTCGTCTGAAACCATCCTTTCTTCATATGAAACCGTCTTTTTCGCATCAAACCATATATCAAACTGTAAAAATACAATAGAATCCCATATTAGACTGAAAATCACGGAGTAAACATGAAACTGAAAACCCTTACCCTCGCTGCTGCTCTGCTGGCCCTGACCGCCTGCGACAACAAAGTCCAAACCAGCGTTCCTGCCGACAGTGCGCCTGCGGCTTCAGCAGCCTCCGCTGCGCCTGTCGCTTTAGTTGAGGGGCTTAACTACACCACACTCAGCACGCCTATTCCCCAACAGCAGGCAGGCAAAGTCGAAGTCCTCGAATTTTTCGGCTACTTCTGTCCGCACTGCGCCCACCTCGAACCCGTTTTGAGCAAACACGTCAAAACCTTCAAAGACGACACCTACCTTCGTACTGAACACGTTGTTTGGGGCGATGAGATGAAACCGTTGGCGCGCCTTGCTGCCGCCGTCGATATGGCGGTCGCAGACACCAAAGACATTGCAAACAGCCATATCTTTGATGCTATGGTTAATCAGAAAGTCAAACTGCAAGACCCTGAAACCCTCAAAAAATGGTTGGCCGAGCAAACCGCTTTTGACGGCAAAAAAGTCCTCGCCGCCTACGAATCCCCCGAAAGCCAAACCCGCGCAGACAAAATGGCAGAGCTGACCAATACCTACAAAATCGACGGCACGCCCACCGTCATTGTCGGCGGCAAATACAAAGTCGAATTTGCCGACTGGGAATCAGGTATGAAAACCATAGACCTGCTTGCAGACAGAGTACGCGAAGAACAAAAAACTGCCAAATAATCCCAAAAAGCAAACAGCCGTCCGAAACCGCGATTTCAGGACGGCTGTTTTCACAAAACATCAGGCAAAAAACCAAGCGGGACAGAGAAACGGGCGCACATCCCCCATATCCCTTATAATATCCCCCATTCCCATTTTTTCAGACGACCTCCGACACAAAAGGTCGTCTGAAACCCAAAATACAAGAGAACACCATGAAATTCATCGACGAAGCAAAAATCGAAGTCGCCGCAGGCAAAGGCGGTAATGGCGCAACCAGTTTCCGCCGCGAAAAATTCGTACCGCGCGGTGGTCCCGACGGTGGCGACGGCGGCAAAGGCGGCAGCGTCTGGGCAGAAGCCGACGAAAACACCAACACCCTCGTCGAATACCGCTTCGTCAAACGCTACCAAGCCCAAAACGGCGAAAAAGGCCACGGCTCCGACCGCTACGGCGCAGGTGCGGACGACATCGTCCTCAAAATGCCCGTCGGTACCCTTATCCGCGACCTCGACACCGACGAAATCGTCGCCGACCTCACTTATCACGGCCAGCGCGTCTGTCTCGCCAAAGGCGGCAAAGGCGGCTTGGGCAACATCCACTTCAAATCGTCTGTCAACCGCGCCCCCAAACAATCCACGCCCGGCGAAGAAGGCGAAACCCGTTCCCTGCAACTCGAACTCAAAGTCCTCGCTGATGTCGGCTTATTAGGTATGCCCAACGCCGGTAAATCCACCCTAATTACCGCCGTATCCGCCGCACGCCCCAAAATCGCCAACTACCCCTTCACTACCCTGCATCCGAACTTAGGCGTCGTGCGCATCGACGAAAACCACAGCTTCGTCATGGCCGACATCCCCGGCCTGATTGAAGGCGCGGCAGAAGGCGCAGGCCTCGGCCACCGCTTCCTCAAACACTTATCACGCACCGGCCTGCTGCTGCACGTCGTCGATTTGGCGCCCTTCGACGAAACCGTCAACCCCGCCAAAGAAGCCCTCGCCATCATCAACGAACTGCGCAAATACGATGAAGAACTTTACGGCAAACCGCGCTGGCTGGTGCTGAACAAACTCGACATACTCGATGAAGAAGAAGCCCAAACGCGCACCGCCGCCTTCCTAGAAGCCATCGGTTGGGATTACCCCAAACCAGATGACCGCTTCCAATTCGACATGGAAACCCCGCGCCTCTTCCAAATCAGCGCCCTGACCCACCAAGGCACACAGGAATTGGTACACCAAATCAACCAATACCTGACCGAGAAAAAACGTATCGAAGCTGAGAAAGCCGAAGCGGAGCAGGCAGCGGCAAATGTCGAGATTGCCGAGCAACAGCCTAAAACGGATACTGGCGTATTTAAACCTGAGTAAGGAAATAAAAAGTTTTCAGACGACCTGTTTAATGTAATATAGGGTCGTCCGAATACAGGAACAAAAAGCAAGGAAGACCATGATTTCTGATAAACAACGTGTCGAATTGGCGAAAAAGCAAGCTATGCTTAAAATTTTGTATCAGGCATGGCTAGCAGAAAAACGGAAATACGCCGTAATCACGGTAGTCGATAATGAAGGCAATCTGATCGAATATCATCCTTCCGGTAATCAAAGAACAGTAGGCCATGTCAAACTTACTAACCGAATGCCTCTATATGCTAAATAAAAAAGCAGAGCAATGCTAAGAACTATAGAAATTTTACCCAAGACAAATACAATGATGTTTAAACTTAGAATAAATAATACTCAGGTTAATCTTTTCATAAAGTAAATTTTTAAATTATTTTATCATTAAGCAATAAAATGGATTAAAAAATGCAAATACTACACCCTAAAAATAAAAAATTTCTATACGATGACGCAGATGCCCAAAGTATTATTGAATACGCTCTCAAACTTCATGGTGTTACATTATCATCGGTCATTTGTATATCTGATGATGACGAAAAGCTAAATAGTAATAAAGGAAAATTTGGTCAAATTCTAGAGAAATATTACTTTTTTAAGAAGCTTAACTCCGACTCTTGCCCAGATTTTCCAGCTGCACAAATAGAATTAAAATCTTGCCCTCTTAAAAAACTCAGTAGAAAATCAGAATTCAGAGCAAAAGAACGATTGGTATTAAATATTATTAATTACGAAGAGTTAGCCAATCAAAACTTTATAAATAGCTCGTTTCTCAATAAAAATTCTCGTCTTTTATTGGTATTCTATATTTATAATAAATTACAAACAGTTTTTGAATATCCTATTAAGTTAGTAGGTCTATGGGAATTCCCAGATAATGATTTAGAAATCATCCGCCAAGATTGGGAAAATATCCAAACGAAAGTTCGGACCGGCAAAGCGCATGAACTATCTGAAGGAGATACTTTTTACCTAGGCGCATGTACTAAAGGGAAAAATTCCCAATCACTAAGAACTCAACCTTACTCCAATATTCCTGCAAAACAACGAGCTTTCTCTTTAAAACAAGGATATGTCAATCATATTATTGCCAAATTATCTGGAAGTACAGATGGCTCATTTGGAAAAATTATCCGTAAACCAACTGAAACAGAAGACCTAGAAAGTTTAGTTATCCGAAAATTTTCTAAATATTATGGACAAACAGAAGATGAAATTGCTAGTAAATTAGGTTTATTAGAACAAAAACAATCCAAACAGTTTTACGCAATGCTTACTAAAAAGATTTTAGGAATTGACTATAATAAAGAAATTGAAGAATTTTCTAAAGCAGATATTGTTGTCAAAACCATTCGAATTCAAAAGAATAATCTTCCGAAAGAAAGCATTTCATTTCCAGCCTTTAAATATAAAGATATTATGGATGAGAATTGCTGGGAAGAAAGCAGTTTTCACCAATTCCTTGAAAGAAAGTTCCTATTCATTTTTTTTAAATATCACAATAATACATTTTCCTTAGAAAAAGCTGTTTTTTGGACTATGCCTTACTACGACAAAGAACAAGCGCATAAAATTTGGAGTGACTTAAGACAACTCTTATCTGAAGGTAAAATTATTAAATCTATTAATATCCACTCAAAGCGGCGTACAACCTATTTTACGGATATCAAAAATAGCGTCATACATATTCGCCCACACGCTAAAAATGCAGCGGATACTTATCCGTTACCAACACCTGACAAGCTAACTGGCAATCCAGCTTATACTAAGCACTGCTTTTGGCTTAATGCAGATTATGTTCGTGACAATATTTATTTAAAATAGATTGATCCAAACAAAAATTTCGGTTAATATATACTGAATTAACAAAACAGATACCATTAGAGATTTAAATGGATAAAAACATTAAAGTAGTAGAATTGTTTGCTGGTGTAGGTGGATTTCGTCTTGGTTTAGAAGCCGCTTCCAAAAATTATCAAACGATTTGGGCAAATCAATGGGAGCCTGGCAAAAAATCCCAGCATGCCTATGATTGCTATGTTCATCACTTTGGGATAGAAAATCACATCAATGAAAACATATCTACAGCAAAACATAATATTCCTGCTCATGATTTTTTAGTCGGTGGTTTCCCTTGCCAAGATTACTCTGTTGCACGCTCAGGTGCTACTGGTATTGAAGGAAAAAAAGGGGTTCTATGGTGGGATATTCGTGACATTATTGAAGCAAGAAAGCCTGAATGGATTCTTTTAGAAAATGTAGATCGCCTTTTAAAATCCCCATCTAATCAGAGAGGGAAAGACTTTGGAGTCATGCTTCGCTGCTTATATGATTTAGGATATATTGCAGAATGGAGGGTAATCAACGCTGCAGAATATGGTTATTCTCAACGTCGCCGTCGTGTTTTTATTTTTGCATGTAAGCGTCAATCAAAAATTGCTACTGAATTATTTTCCATTCCTCCAATACAATGGTTACTTGATAAAGGAATTTTTGCCAAGTCATTTCCTGTCATAGACGCAGTTTCTAAAAACCGTAAGAATGTTACCTCCATTACAGAAGGATTCAATGATCTTAAGGAGATTTCTGATAGATTTACAGCTGATTTCTATAATGCAGGAATAATGATTGATAGCAAAATATATTCAATAGAAACCATACCTGAAAAATATACTCCTTCTACTTTAGGTAGTATTTTAGAAAATCGAGAAATTGAAGAACATTATTTCTTAAATGGTAGCTTAGAGAAGTGGAAATATCTCAAGGGAGCAAAAAAAATTCCACGTTTTAAACCAAATGGAGAACCATACTTCTTTACAGAAGGTGGAATGAGTTTTCCTGATAATTTAGATTTACCTGCAAGAACAATGCTAACCAGCGAATCAAGTATTAATCGAAGTAGCCATGTAGTAACAGATAAGAAAACTCAAAAATTACGTCTGCTAACTCCCATAGAATGCGAGCGTTTAAACGGGTTTCCCGATAACTGGACAAACACAGGGATGCCACATAAATTCCGTTACTTTACAATGGGAAATGCTCTCGTTGTCCCAATTATCCAAAAGATTGGTGAAGAATTATTAAAGAGATAATTTCCTTCTAAAATATTCTATTAATTAAATTAAGTAAATCCCATGCTAACCATCTACAACACCCTTACCCGCCAAAAAGAACCCTTCGCCCCCATCGACCCTAAAAACGTGCGTATGTATGTTTGCGGCATGACCGTTTACGACTATTGCCACTTAGGCCATGCCCGTGTGATGGTTGTGTTCGACATGATTGCCCGCTGGCTGCGCGAGTGGGGTTATCCGCTCACTTATGTGCGCAACATTACCGACATCGACGACAAAATCATCGCCCGCGCAGCTGAAAACGGTGAAACCATCGGCGAGCTGACCGCGCGTTTCATCCAAGCCATGCACGAAGATGCCGATGCTTTAGGTGTGTTGCGTCCGGATATTGAGCCGAAGGCGACGGAAAACATCCCGCAAATGATTGCCATGATTGAGACCCTGATTCAAAACGGCAAGGCATACCCTGCCGCCAACGGCGACGTTTACTACGCCGTGCGCGAGTTTGCCGCTTACGGACAATTGTCGGGTAAATCGTTGGACGACCTGCGCGCAGGCGAGCGTGTGGAAGTCGATGGTTTCAAACGCAATCCACTTGATTTTGTCTTATGGAAAGCGGCCAAAGCAGGCGAGCCGGCATGGGAAAGCCCGTGGGGCAACGGACGTCCAGGTTGGCATATCGAATGTTCTGCCATGAGTGAAAACCTGTTCGGCGATACTTTCGACATTCACGGCGGCGGTGCGGACTTGCAGTTCCCGCACCATGAAAACGAAATTGCCCAAAGCGTCGGCGCGACAGGACATACCTGCGGCCATGACCACGCGCAAACCCACCACGGGCAAAGCATTGCCAGTCACGTCAAATACTGGCTGCACAACGGCTTCATCCGTGTGGACGGCGAAAAAATGTCCAAATCGCTGGGCAACTTCTTCACCATCCGCGAAGTGTTGAAACAATACGACCCCGAAGTCGTGCGCTTCTTCATCCTGCGCGCCCACTACCGCAGCCCGCTGAATTACTCCGACGCGCATCTGGACGACGCAAAAGGCGCACTGACGCGCCTGTACACAACCTTGAAAAATACCCCTGCGGCTGAGTTTGATTTATCTGAAAACGCCAACGACTACACCCGCCGCTTCTACGCCGCCATGAACGACGATTTCGGTACGGTCGAAGCCGTTGCCGTATTGTTTGAACTGGCAGGTGAAGTGAATAAAACCAATGATGCACACCTCGCCGGCTGCCTGAAAGCCTTGGGCGGCATCATCGGTCTGCTGCAACGCGACCCGACCGAGTTCCTGCAAGGCGGTGCGGTTTCAGACGGCCTCTCCAACGAAGAAATCGAAGATTTAATCGCCCAGCGGAAACAGGCTCGCGCCGATAAAAACTGGGCGGAGTCCGACCGCATCCGCGACCTTCTGAACGAACACAAAATCATTCTGGAAGACAACGCTGGCGGCACGACTTGGCGGCGCGGCTAATTTGCTTTGATACGAAAAAAGGTCGTCTGAAAACATTTTCAGACGACCTTTATATATAGTGGATTAACCTAAATCAGGACAAGGCGACGAAGCCGCAGACAGTACAGATAGTACGTTCAGCACCTTAGAGAATCGTTCTCTTTGAGCTAAGGCGAGGCAACGCCGTACTGGTTTAAAGTTAATCCACTATATTTGATTGGAAACCGTGATGTGTGTACTTTAATCTTCTAACAGGTTCTTCTTGATGACCGCAGGATTCCCCGCGGCGACGCAATATGGCGGCACATCTTTGGTTACCACAGCCCCTGCGCCGATGACTGCCCCTTTACCTATCCGGACCCCGCCCATAATAATCGCGCGCCTTCCGATCCACACATCATCCTCAATCACAATCGGATTGATTTCCGTATAGCCCTCATACTTCAAAGTCTCGCGATTAAACTTATGATTATTAGAATAAAACAAACACTCCGGCCCCATCATGACATTATTGCCTATCGTCAAGCCGTAGCAAATTTCGCAATTAACGCCGATGCCCGAGTTATCGCCGATCACCGTATCCGGCATGACGTACGCGCCTTTGTCAATATTGACGTTTCTGCCGATATGCGAAGAAATTCCCGATGCAAGGAAAGCTCTGATTTTTTTAGAAGGCGGTCCTATAACCCTCATATAAGACTGGGGCAACATTCCGCCCAGTCCGCGCAGCAGCCAAGAACACATTTTTATTTTAATACTCATCCGATTTTCCATTTTGAGGACAGGTTCACATGAGACACGCGTTGTAAGATGAAGTTTATGAAAAATGGTAAATTTCGGTATATGCATAATCTGATTCACAATCACAAGCTACATAATGCTGTTTGTGATGGATTTGTTAGAATGAGTATGGATTTGACAGCGGCTTACTGCTTCAAAACCAATCTGCTGCCCGAATATACAGCCTGATAGCAGATAGCACTAAAAACCTTATTTACAAAAAATATTGCCCAGTCAAACGCCTGACAACAATACGTTATTCCAGTAAATTCGCTAGCCATGCCGAAAAATAATGATATTTTAGGCCTCTAGTCAAAGCAAAGGTAATATCCTCTTGACAAAAAAACAAAAATTATCAATAATTACCAGCTTGTTTGAAGCATAGGCACATCCCCTATGCCCGCTTAATCGAAAGGAAACAACATGAAACAAGGTATCCACCCTAATTACCACGAAATCAACGTTACCTGCTCCTGCGGTAACAAATTCGTCACCAAATCCGCTCTGGAAAAAGACAGCTTCAACATCGAGGTTTGCTCTTTGTGCCATCCGTTCTACACCGGTACTCAAAAAATCGTCGACACTACCGGTCGCGTGGATAAATTCAACAACAAATTCGGCAACCTGTTCAAACGCTAATCGCCGCTTTGTGACAAAAAAGACTGCTATATGCAGTCTTTTTTGTTTTCATGCCCTAAAAACAGTCAATTTGGAACTCAATGACATACTGCGTAGCGTAACAAACAACGGTTTATACGCCGATATGTTGCCATCATCAAGAATGGGTAAATGATTTATCTAAATTATTTGCTGAGTATTTGCCCGTCTTATGCAGATGATGTATTTGTGCAACATATTTTCACAATATGCAAAAAAGTTATGCAAAATACTTGCATTTAAATTTCATTTTTTTACAATTGCAGGTGCAACTTTCTTCAAGTGACTATCACCGTTAAGACCATGCGGTGTCCCTTTTTCAGTTTACGGGGAAAAGAGAAGCTTGAATAACGTCCTTACACCCACCACAAAAGGTAAAAAACATGAAAAAATTCAATGTAAAAGTATTAAGCATGGCTGTTGCGGCAGCCGTAGTGAGCGGCGCAGCGGCTGCTGAAGAAGTAAACTTCGCACAAGCTGTTGGAGGGAAACCCGATCAAGGGCAAGCAGCATTTTTTACTGTCTTTGGCGAAGGTACAACATATGATAAAGGTACCGGTAAGCTGACTTTCAAAAAAGATAGCGATGCTCTGCTTTTGAAAACCTTAGAGTTAGAACAAACCATTAATGGTTTTGCGTCTGGTTCAAATTTCATCACGACTGATGCTAATGGCAACAAAACCGTCCGTGAAGCCACTAATGAAGATATCGAAGCCGACAGCCTGAAAGGTGTAGGCTTG
This sequence comes from Neisseria sp. HMSC065D04, assembly GCF_001815675.1. NCBI lineage: Bacteria > Pseudomonadati > Pseudomonadota > Betaproteobacteria > Neisseriales > Neisseriaceae > Neisseria > Neisseria sp. HMSC065D04. Next base: position 658 of record NZ_KV821525.1, on the reverse strand, counting down.
GCAGGCGGCCTTACCGCCGTCAATGCCCGCGTGGATGATCTGTTGGACGACACTGCGGCAGCTTTGGATGAACAAGAGAAAGCTATTGAGAAACTGAATAATGCCACCAAAACCAACATTGACCAAATTACCAAAATTACGGAAGGCGTGAATACTCTGAACACGTCAGTTGCAGAAATGGGCAAAGACATTTCTACCAAATTTGACGAAGTGGACAGTGAAATTTCCAAAGCTTCGTCTGAGCTTTCCGAATCCATTGAAAAAGTAAGCGAAGACGTAACCGCAGTAAACACCCGTGTGGACAGCCTGGCGCAAGACGCAGCGGATGCCAAAGCCAACGCCAAAGCCGCCGAAGACAAAGTAACCGCGCTTTCTGCTAACGTTGACAGCAAAATAAAAGAAGCCAAAGATGCCTCCGATAAAGCTGTGGATGCTGCTGATAAAGCCAAAGACGCCGCCGATAAAGCAGTGGATGCTGCTTCTAAAATTGACACGGTTGCCGAAAAAGCTGACAAAGCAAGCAAAGGCGTAGAAGTTTTGGCTAAATCACTGGAGGCGGTAACTGAACAAACTGCCTTATCTATTGCAGAAAATACTCAAAAATTTGATGGCTTTAAAGAAGGTGATGAAATCGTCTTTACCGATGATAAAGGTATCA
>NZ_KV821524.1:118568-132480 GCF_001815675.1 Neisseria sp. HMSC065D04 | reverse complement strand
TAGGGGATTTTGGGGAATTTTGCAAAGGTCTCTGTATGTAAAAGGTCGTCTGAAAAGTAGGAATGCTTTTCAGACGACCTTTTTTACTGTCGGCATTATTGTGCTTTAGTTTCGGTCACAAAGCCGATTTTGGTAATACCTGCTTCGCGGGCAGCTTCGAGGGCTTTGTTGACATATTCGTATTCAACGGCCTTGTCTGCTGAAATGGCAACGATGGTATTGGCGTTTTTCTGCTTTTCAGTTTTCAGTCGGGAAGTAACCGTATTAATATCCGCTTTGGTTGCAGAATCACCATCGATGTAATAGTTGCCATTAACATCTATGGTCAGGCGTAGAGGGTCTTTAGGCTGCTTTTCCTTCTGCTTCGCTGCATTTTCTGAAGCGGACGGCAGTTCCAAAGGAATCGAGTGGGTTAGTACGGGCATGGTGATCATGAAAACGATCAACAGTACCAGCATCACGTCGACCAAAGGCGTGACGTTGATGTCTGACATCGGTGCATCATCGCCGGAATTCATAGAGCCGAATGCCATAATTTAGTCCTTTTGATTCAACAGGCGGACGTGTAAATCGTGTGCGAAAGCGTCCATATCTTGAGAGAGGGTTTTCTTACCGCGGTTGAGGAAGTTATACGCCAAGACAGCAGGGATGGCGACAAACAAACCGATGGCGGTTGACACCAACGCCTCACCAATCGGGCCGGCTACTGCGGCAATACTCATTTGACCGCTTTGACCGATATTGATTAAGGCGTGGTAAATCCCCCAGACCGTACCGAACAAGCCGATAAACGGGGCGGTTGAACCGATGGATGCCAAAGCAGTCATGCCGTAATCAAACTGGCGCATGTTTTGTTCCATGCTGTTTCGGATTTGAATGACGAGGTATTCGTTCAAAGGCAGCTCGGTAGTCAGGGTTTTCGCGTTGCTTTGACGATAGCTTTGGTAGGCACGCAGGGATTCGTCCGCTACGCGGCTCATGGGCGCATCAATATCTTTCACTTTTTGCACGGCTTCGGTAAGCGTAAAGGCATTAAGCATTTGCGTTTTAACGAGTGCGTTGGCGGTTTTGGCTTTTTTCAGTTTGATGGAGCGCAGGATAATCAGGCACCAAGTCACGATGCTCATCACTAACATCAACACGAATACACTGATCAGAACAAAATCGCCTGATTCGAATATTGTTTTTAAATCCATAATTTTTCCAAATTTTCCAAGTAAATTAAAACTTTTGTCGATAAAGGTGTTGAGCCCGATTACTCAAGAGTAAAAGAGACCGGGACTCGGAATTCAGTCCAGACAGAGGCATTGCAAGCACCATTTTTAACTGCTTTACGGGCAGCTTGGTCAAGAGCATTGGAGCCACTGCGTTTTAAAATTTTAACTTCAGCAACTTTTCCTCCTGGGCCAACCAAGACACTCAGCATAACTGTACCTGTATCTCCGTTTTCTGCCGCTATAGGAGGATATGGCGGTTTAGGAATATGGCAAGTGCCACCTTTAACCGGATTGGCTCTACTACTACCTGCTCCTGTTCCAGGGCCATTTCCACCGCCGGAACCTCCTCCACTGCCACTACCTGAACCATGTTCGCCTTTGTTGCCACCACTGCCGGGGCCGCTGCCTTCACCTTGTCCGTTACCAGGGCCTTTGTTGCCTCCGCCGTTTCCTTTGCTGTCGCCATGAGGAGCCTTACCTTGTCCGTTTTCCGCAGTATTCGGCCCGGTTTTACTGCTGCTGGTGTAGTCCGAGGCTTTAGGTGCAGGCTTGGATTCTGGTTTGGGTTGGGGTTTAGGCTCTGGACGTGGTTCGGGTTTAGGTTCAGGCTTCGGTTCCGGTTTGGGTTCGGGTTTTGGCTCAGGCTTTGGTTTTTCAACCGGCTTGGGCTTCTCTTTCGGCTGCTGGATATCAGCATCCGCTTTTTTTGTTATGACCGGCTTAAACTGTGGTTTGGGCTGTTCGACCGGCTTGGGTTTAGGCTGTGGCTTAGGTTTTTGCGGTTCGGGTGTTTTTTCAGGAGCGGCAGGCGCACCTTCGCCTTCGGGGGTGCCGTCTCCACCTCCGTCGCCACCACCTAAATCCGCCAAATCGACAAACTCAATATTTGCCATTTCCGGTATAAGCGGTTTGTATGTTTCCCACAAAAGCGCAATCAAACCTGCGTGAAGCAATGATACGGTAATGACGGCTACTGGGATTAAAATTCGGTCTTTATTCATAATCGACGCATGATAATAGCAACAATTTTTGTTTGCAACCTGTTTTTACATCTGTTTTTTGAGTTAATATTTATTCTGAAATAATCTAAAATATTAATATGTACAATGCAATATTTTGATATTGCTATTCATTATCACAATAAAACAAAAGAAAAAGAGGAAGCGACGCCTCAGTCAACTGCGTTAGAAGTTGTTCATCCGGAAAAGTTCACAAATTTACAATAAAAGTGGTTTGGATAAAACGATGGCGATGGTGTGCCTTAGAGGAGAAAAAGCTGCAAAAATATTATTTTATTGATTGGCTTGTGTTCTTAGATTGATTCCCGCTATTGCAGGTCGGTAGTTGGTGTGGCTTGAATAGCGGGATGGACCCGTACACTTTCCCAAAAAGGTCGTCTGAAAATAGAAAATTTGATGCTTGTGAAATGTTGTGGTTACAAGAATGATCAGATGTTTCCTATTTTGGGATTGTGCGGGTTTTCAGTTAAGTCTCTTAAAACATATCGGCAGAGTAGGTAGCTTATGCCGATTTATCGTCTGTTTTTTCGACAACGATTTCGATTTTGGGTTCGTATAGCAAATCGTAGGTCGGTTTATTGAGTAGATCCTGCAAAGTAAACCCGTCCAAATGCGCAAAGAAAGCCTTAATCGCTCCGCCCAAAATGCCGGTAAGGCGGCAAGACGGCGTAATCAGGCATTCGTTGTTTTCCCCCATGCATTCGACAATCTGCATGGGTTCAAGATGGCGCACGACCGCGCCGACATTGATTTTATCGGGTGTGTCGGCAAGACGCAGTCCGCCTCCTTTCCCTCTTATGCTGGTCAGAAATCCGCCTTTGACAAGCGCGGTAACGACTTTCATCAAATGACTTTTGGAGATGTTATAGGCTTCGGCAATGGTTCCGATATTGACTAACGAATCGTCGTTTATGGCCGCATAAATCAATACCCGCAGACCATAATCCGTATGTTGCGTCAGATACATGGTTTTCTCTGTTCAGAATATATTATTTTTTTAGGGCGGCGGCAGTGTTCCCAGTGGGAAATTGTCGCCGTTATGTGTTTGACTTTATATATGATTAAGTTTCATAATATCTGAAACATTTAAATTAATCCAGTGTAGTTTGATAATTTATTATCATTATAATCAAATATTATGAAGCCGTTAAAACGCCACCCAGCACTTATCGAACTTTCCCGCGAACACCATCACGCCCTTTCACTCTGCGTCCGCCTCCTGCGCGCGCCCGCTGAAAGCCATCAAACAGAGCTCGAAGCCCATTTCCTTGAATTGGAACCGCATTTTGTCGAAGAAGAAACCATGTTCGCCCCGCATTGGCAGAATATTTCCGTTGCGATGCGCGAACGTTTCGAAGCCGAACACGCCAAACTGCGCAGCATGATGGCAAATCCTGAATATCTTAACGAAGCATGGAACAAAGACTTTGCCGTTACCCTGCGCGACCATGCCCGTTTTGAAGAACGCGAACTGTTTCCCGCAGTCGAGCCGTTTTTGCCGGAACCCGAAGGAATCTGAAAAAGGTCGTCTGAAAAATCCAAAAGCATGATTTTAGCGTTTTCAGACGACCCTCCTGTCTATTCAAACCTAAAACAAACCATTCAAAAAACAAACCAAGGAACTACCATGACCGCCTTTTTCAAACACCCTGTTTGGGCAATGGCATTCCGCCCGTTTTACTCGCTGGCGGCACTATACGGCGCAATCTCCGTCCTGCTTTGGGGCTTCGGCTATACGGGTACGCCCGAGTTGTCCAATTTTTATTGGCACGCCCATGAGATGATCTGGGGCTATGCCGGACTCGTCGTCATTGCCTTCCTATTGACCGCCGTTGCCACTTGGACGGGGCAGCCGCCCACGCGCGGCGGCGTGTTGGCTGGATTAACCGCATTTTGGTTGGCAGCAAGGATTGCCGTTTTCATTCCGGGCTGGGGTGCAACCGCCAGCGGCATACTCGGCACGCTGTTTTTTTGGTACGGCGCAGTTTGCATGGCATTGCCCGTCATCCGTTCCAAAAACAAACGCAACTACGTCGCCGTATTCGCCATCGTCGTCCTAGGCTGCACGCATGCCGCATTCCACTTCCAACTGCATGCCGGAAACGCATCTGCACTGCTCAGCGGGCTACAGTCCGGTCTGATTATGGTCTCAGGCTTTATCGGCCTTATCGGTATGCGGATTATTTCCTTCTTTACCTCCAAACGCCTGAATGTTCCGCAAATCCCCAGTCCGATGTGGGTCGCGCACGCGTCCCTCTGGCTGCCCATGCTGACTGCCATGCTGATGGCGCACCATGCCCTGCCTTGGCTTTCATCTGCTTTTGCCTTTGCAGCGGGCGTAATTTTTACCGTACAGGTTTACCGCTGGTGGTATAAAGCCGTTTTGAAAGAACCGATGCTGTGGATTTTGTTCGCAGGCTATTTGTTCACAGGTTTGGGATTGATTGCCATCGGTGCTTCCTACTTCCACGGCTCTTTCCTTAATCTTGGCGTACATCTCATCGGCGTCGGCGGTATCGGCGTCCTGACATTGGGCATGATGGCGCGCACAGCGCTCGGGCATACCGGCAACTCCATCTATCCGCCACCCAAATCCGTACCCGTCGCCTTTTGGCTGATGATAGCCGCCACTGTCATCCGCATTATTGCAACCTTCGTCAGCGGCACCGGTTATACCCACAGCATCCGCACTTCCGCAGTCTTGTTTGCCCTGTCCTTGCTGCTTTACGCATGGAAATACATCCCTTGGCTCATCCGCCCGCGTTTGGACGGCAAACCGGGTTGAGACCTTTGCAATAACATGGGTTACTAAAATTTTATGCTCAATCTCATTTTCAAAATGCAAAACCTTTCTGATTTTTCCTACTTTTTGCTCAATATTAGGAAGGTTTTAGTCAATTGAAATTTTTTGGCGCATTTTTATGCGTCAAATTTCGTTAACAGACTATTTTTGCAAAGGTCTCGGGTTAATTAAACCAAGCATATCAAACGAAAGGTCGTCTGAAACCTTAAAACAGGTTTCAGACGACCTTTTTATATGGGAATCCGCTTTAAACCGGTACGGCGTGGTTTTACCGAAGTCCGTATCGTTTCAGTGCGTGTTATTGCTCGATACCGTTTTCACGCAATAGCTGGTGAATTTGCTGTTGGGCTTTATCTTCTTTCAACAGCTGGGTGAGTTGATCGCGAATCAGATCAAATGGCGGTGCTTGAGGGTCTTTTTGTACTTCGCTGATTTTAAACAGGAAGAACTTGTTTTCAATTTCAACAGGATTGTGAGTTACCTCTCCCCGATTCATTGGGCCCAAGATGCCTGCAAGCGGTTGGCGCAGCTGTCTTGCCATGACGAAATCTTCAAATGCGGGTTGCTGATTCGGATATCGTTTCGTCAATTCTTCAAATGACAAGCCTTTCAAGAGCAATTCTTGTGCTGCTCGTGCTTCTTCGGGCGTATCGAAGCTAACCTGCTGAATCTTGATCATGCGGGTTTGCTGATCGTAAAACTTCAATAATTCAGCATTGCTGATTTCGGCAGTGCGCTTCAGATAGTCGGCATATTGCGCCGCGTAAAATTCCGCTTCCATAGTGAGGAATTGGTTGCGGACCTCGGGATCTTTATCTAATCCGGCTTTGAGTGCGGCATTTTTGAGAATTTCAATGCTTTGCAAGTGTTTGACGACTTCTTGGCGGATTGCTTTGCCGTCAGGCTGCTGCTTGGATTCAGGACGCTGTTCGGCTTGCTTGAGAATGCGGGCAACTTCGCTGTCTATGCGTGCCGGATCAATATCAGGCGCTTTGGCAACAGCGAATCCGGCAACAGCCGTCGCCATGATGACTGCGGCGGCAGTTTGGTATTTCATTATAAAAACTCCGTGAACAGTTATTTAATTGTGGCTTTTTGCAACAGAGATTGGAGTGCTTCATCGACGCGGGAGGCTTGCAGGTCTTGGGCTATACTGCTTTTGGATTCGTCATAAGACGGAAGCTTTACATCCCGACGGTCGTTGACATAGAAGACGGCATATACGTCGCTGTCTTGCAGAGGCGTTGTAGTGTGCGCGCCTTTTTTCAAATCTTTAACTGCGGCATAGAGCGGGGGGACGGCTTCTTGCAAATCTTTTAAAGGAATATAACCTTGCTGGATGCCGCCCGCTTGTTTGGCGCGTTCATCTATTGAATATTGCTTCAGGACGGAGGCAAAGCTTTTCTTGGCATTTAAATCAGAAATGGCTTTTTGGGCATCCGCTTGGGTGCGGGTAATAATTTCGCCCAGTTGTACTTCTTGAGTGCCTTTGTAGAAGTTGCTGAAATTATCGTAAGCGGTTTTGACGTCTTTTTCTTGGACAGGATTTTGACGGAGGACGTGAATCGCATAAGCTTGTCCAAGTAAATCGCTTTCAAATGCCGCCCATTCGGTTTTGAAATGTGCTTTTTTATCGGCACCTTGTTTTTTAGCATCCGTACGGGCATGTTCCAAAGCTTGTTTGAATTCGGCGCTTTGGTCGAGCTTCAGGCGTTTGGCTTCTTGTGATACGACGGTATTGATGACTTGGCGCTCGGTCAGTTCTCTGCGTAGCTCGGGAGAATCGGGAATTTTGTTGTTTGCTGCACGCAGCGCGGCAACTTGGGCATCAATAACGCTGCTGTCGATGGTTTGTCCATTAACTGTAACTAAGGTTTGGGCAGAAAGGCTGCCGGAAACCAGAGCAGTCATCAGCATAGAGATGAGATATTTTTTCTTCATGATTTTCTCTTGTTATGTCCAGTATGTCTGTAATTAGTGGAAGTATTCGTCCGGAGTGGCCGCTTTGATGCTCAATGCGTGAATCAGCCCTTCGGAAAACAGATCGTGCAGTAAGGTTTTAATGGTGCGTTGGCGGTTGAGACGGCTGACGCCGCCAAAAGCTTCGCTGACGACTACGACCGTATAATGCCCGCCTCCTTTGTTTCCCGAGTGGCCCGCATGCAGATGGCTGTCATCCTGAAAGTCAAAAAAACAGGATTCAACGTTTTCAGACGACCTTCAATAGCTTCACGCATACCCATTATTTGAATACGGCTTTGAACGGTTTGATCAATACCTCTTCATAGACGCCCGCATCGACGTAAGGGTCTTTTTCCGCCCATTCTTGAGCGGCATCCAAAGATTCAAATTGAGCCACAATCAGACTGCCGGACACGCGCTCCGGATTGTCGGGAAGAGGGTTGGGACCGGCAGTCAGAAGACGTCCTTCAGCCTTCAAAGCTTCCAAGCGTTGCAGATGGGCAGGGCGTGCCGCCATACGGGCTTCGTGTACATTATCGGCATCGGTGGCCAGGAGCATGTAATATTCCATCAACTATCCTTTTGGGGTAAATATCGGCTCAAATAGGAAAATTGAGCGATAAAGAAAACAAACAAAAAACCGGTAGAGCCGAACATTTTGTAATTTACCCATTGTTCTTTGAAGTGGGTAAATACAAACCAGTTGGCAATACCTAAGAAAATCATGAATGCGACCCAGGCATAAGTCAGTTTGCTCCAAATATGTTCAGGTAGTTCCAACTCTTTGCCCATAGTCGCTTTTAATCCGTTTTTTCCGCTTAGATGGCTGATCAGCAAAACCAATGCGCCAATCCAGAACAAAACGGTCGGTTTCCACATGATAAAACGGTCATCATGAAGTAGAATGGTCGCGCCGCCGAATACGACGATCAGGATCAGGCCGACCCACTGCATCGTATCGAGTTTTTTGTATTTCCAGTAAGTAAAACCTGCCTGCAAAATGCCGAATACAACGGCAACTGCAGTCGCAGTAATCATGTTTTTCGTGATTGTGTAAGTCAGGAAAAACAAGATGACTGCCAATAAATCGCTTAAAACTTTCATAATCAAACAAACAAAAAAGATGAAACCAATCGGCTAAACGCTAATCATACAGGCAGCCTCACCTTTTTGCACCACCCTGGAAACGAAATTACCGATGCAGGCGGGCAATAATCTAAAAAAAGGGTTTAAAAAATGCCGTCGGGATGATAAACTATGTTATCAGTAGGATTTGTAAAAAAGAAACACAGAAATTACAAACCTGTTAATTTCTCGTTCGTTTCATCACTTAATTCATCGGATTACTTGGCAGACTGCGACTTTAGAAGATATCATAACGTAATATATCGTAATATACGGTTAAGCATGTAGCAGTTCTAGCAGGGTTGTCATTTTACACAGGGGACAAGTTTTGAAAAACCATCATAAAATCAAATTAATCGCGGCATCTGTGGCCTTGGCAGTGTCGTTTGGTGCGAGCGCAGGGCTTGGCGGGCTGAATGTCCAATCCCATCTGGGCGAGCCGTTTTCAGGCAGTATCACCGTAACCGGTGACGAGGCTCAGGCGCTGTTGAAAGGCGGAAAAGCGACTGTTTCCAATAGCAATTTGCGTACCAGTGTCCGTAAGTCGGGCGACAAGGCAGTCGTCACTATCCACTCAAGCAAAGCGATTAAAGACCCTGTGTTGATTTTCCAAGTCGGCGCAGGTTCGCAATCCCGCGAATACACAGCCATCATTGATCCCGCAGGCTATTCCGGTAAAACGGATGGTTCAAGCCGTGCGCGCAGCGGTGGCGAATCTTCATCCAATTCTTCTGCTGACAACAATTCATACCATTCTCAATTTGACCGTCAGGCAGCGCGTGACCGCATCAACCGCGCGATACAAAACGGAAATCAAAATGAAACCGTTCGCAAGGAAGCTGTACGAAAAGATAAAAACAACACGAATAAACCGGTACAGACACAGGCACAGCCGTCAAAACAACAGCAACAATCTTCCGTAGGCGCCAATGGAACCGAGATTCGTTATGGTAAGCAGCATCTGGTTCGTCAGGGTGAGACCCTGACCGAAATTGCCACCAAGATCCGTCCGCAAGGCATGACCGTCGAACAAACGATACAGGCATTGGTCAATGCCAACCCCGGCGTGTTCATCGGTAAAGATGCCGACCGTATGCTTGCGGGCAAGGTGTTGTACATTCCGATGCACGGCGATATGAAATCGACGGCATCCAAACCTGCACAAGTCAAACCTCCGGTTCAGGAAGGCAATAAGCCTCAAGCCCAAGGGTCGTCTGAAAAAACCGGTACCGCAACGCCTCCTAAAGAGACTCCGGTAGAAAACACCAAAGTAGAAAATAAAAAAGAAGATAAAAAAGCTGAGCCGGTACAAGAAGCCAAGCCCGAAACCAAACCGGCTGTAACGACGGCAGGTACTCAGGAACAAAATAAAGCTGAAACAGGTGCAGCATCTGCCGAGCAAGTAAATGTCCTGTCTGAGCCGAATGCGTCGTCTGCAACAGCAAACACAGAACCACAAGAAATTTCTCAGGCACAAGCTGATGTCGAAGCGCGCATTGCCTCGGCAGTTGCCACAGAAAAACAACAAGAAGAAGCATCAGCGGAAGAAAGCGGATTATGGCGCTGGCTGTTGATCGGCGGTGCGGCAGCGGCAGGTTTGTTGCTGTTACTGTTCTTGTTGGGCAAGCGGAAGAATTCAGCTGTTGCGCCTGTGGCTGGTGCGATAGATCAGGACGATCAGGATGAGGACGATCTCGATATCAGTATCGAAGATCATGTATTCCCTGCTGCCACTGCGCCGCAACCGCAACCACAACCACAACCACAAGTTGTAGCAGAAACTTCCAAATCTGAAGAAGACGGTTTGGAAATTGAAGATGATTTCGATGATGAAGTATTCTTCAATGAGCCGGCTCCTGTTGCCGAACCTGCTCAAGAAAACGTCGATCTGGATTTGAACGAACTGGATAATACTCAAGCCAGCATCGTGTCCGGCGCCGTTACCATCGACGAAGAAACCGAAAAACGCCGTGATATCGATTGGGATACTGTCGAGTCTACCGAAAGCGTATATGAGCCGGAACCGGAAAATCCATATCAACACGTTGCTGTTGTAATGGAAGACAGAACTGCTGAAGTAGGAACAGAGCCTCAGCATGAGGAAGAGACCCCATCAGTTTCTTCTTTTGCAGCAACGCCTGTTTCATCTGTTTCAGACAACCTGTCAGAAGCTCAACCGGAAGCACCGGAAGAAGAGCCAATCCCATTCGAAGTGGAGATTGAAGAGCCTAAGTCGGAAACAATTGACGTAGTAGAAACAGAAGAAGCCGAAACCCAATCCGAAGAATCGGAAGAGGGTTGGGATTTCTTTGCGGAAGAGCCGAAAACAGTTAAAGCCATCGAGCCTTTCCCTGAATTAGGTACACAAGAAGAAACGTCGTCTGAAGTTGAAGTTGCTGATATACAAGAAGATGTTTTGTCTGAAGTTGAAGCAGCAGACAAACAGGCAGATAGCCCAGAAGAAGCACTGGATTTCGTTGTTGAAGAAACAGAGCAGCCACAGTCTGAAACTGATACTCAACCGTTTGAGATTAAGCAAGACGAACCTTTAGCATTCCAAGATGGCGAAGATTTCAGTATTGAAAATACTCAAGAAGCCAGCGCTGACGAAACCATCGAATGGGAAAATCTGGGTGTGGAAGATACTGCTGCCAGCAGTAATGAACATTCTGGTTTTGAATCAGGCTTCATCTCCGAGTCCGTCGGTATGACGGCTCCGCTGGAAGCTAAATATGACCTGGCTAAAATGTATGTCGAAATCGGTGATCCCGATGCTGCTCGCGAGACGTTGACTGAATTGCTGGAAGACGCAAGCGGTGAGATCCGTCATAAAGCCGAAGCATTGATGAACGAATTGAATGCCTAATATTGGTAAGTAAATCGAAATTAAACAATGCTAAAATAAAAGATGCCGTGAAAACGGCATCTTTTATTATTTTCAGACGACATATGACTGCATACACCGAATCATTATCCACAAAAACCATACAAAGATGGGCATTAACCCTGTCTTATGACGGTAGTCGGTTTTACGGCTGGCAAAAACAAGCCGACGGTTTATCCACTGTCCAGACGGTATTGGAAAGCGCACTCAGCCAAATTGCAGGCGAGACCATCCGAACCATTGTTGCCGGACGAACCGATACAGGCGTACACGCGACTGCGCAAGTTGTTCATTTTGATACCAAAGTAGCCCGTCCCGAGCAGGCTTGGGTGCGGGGCGTCAATGCGTATCTTCCTGAAGGTGTGGCTGTATTGTTCGCGCAGCAGGTTGCCCCACATTTTCACGCCCGCTTTGACGCATACGGTAGAAGGTATCGTTACCTTTTGGAATCATCTCCCGTCCGCTCCCCGATATTGCAAGGGAAGATAGGGTGGACGCACCTCAAACTCGATCCTGAAAAAATGCAGCAGGCGGCATTATTATTAGAAGGCGAACATGATTTCTCCAGCTTTCGTGCTGCCGAATGCCAAGCAAAATCACCCGTTAAGACCCTGTATAGTGCAAAAATCAGCGGTACGCCGCAATTCTTAAAACTAGACTTACACGGCAATGCCTTTTTGCATCATATGGTGCGTAATATCATGGGTGCATTGGTTTATGTTGGTAGTGGCAGGCTTAGCGTTTCCGGATTTCAGGAATTAATCGAAGAGCGCAGCCGATTAAAAGCCCCCCCGACTTTTATGCCTGATGGGCTGTATCTGACCAGAGTGGATTATCCGCCAGAGTTCGGTATCATTCGTCCTGAAATGCCGGCATGGCTGTGAGGTCGTCTGAAAACAAAGTGTCCGCTTATAGGGAATCTTTTTTAGTAATGTCCCGTTTGTGGATAAAGCACACACTACATGAGTAAGGTATAGCAATCCGATACAACATAGATATTCTGACCAGTCCTTTGGAAAATTTGGTTTCCTAGCTTTGTATGTGCAAATTGTAAAAGGTCGTCTGAAAACGCTACACAGATTTCAGACGACCTTTTCTTTGGAGGAGCAGCATAGGTAATGCTGATGCTACGTCAGTGAAATCGTAAATCAAAAGAGGAGAATGCATACTTCCATCTTAAAAGAGTGGGTATTTCCAATGTGCATGACTGGCTAAGCCTATAAATTGCACGCTTTAAGAGAGTACATACTGATTCTCTCTTAATTTACTCGTTTACCCGAGTTAGCCAAAAAACAACAGCCAATCTCCAAAAACGACCGTTTAGGAAAAGTGTGTTGTAAAAATGCAAACAGCGGGCAATTCAATATTACATCATGATTTATAAGGAAAATATTGAGAATGCCTTGTTGTAATGCGGGTGCTGTGAGGTCAGGCGGTCAGTAGGGGTAGTGAATAAAGTTTGTTTTTTTAGAGAGGAACAATTATAGTGAGAGTCATGGAATCGCTGATTCCAGCGATAATGTAAAGCCTAAGCGGATTCTATCCGGGTCTGCTTAAGTTATTTCTTCACGATAGAAAAGGAATACAGCAATGAAAAAATCTCTGATTGCTCTGACTTTGGCAGCTTTGCCTGTTGCAGCTATGGCTGACGTGACTCTGTACGGTCAAGTTAAAGCCGGTGTTGACATTTCCCGAGTTAAAGAAAAAACTACAGTTAACGGTGTAACTACCAAGGATACAACCAAAACTGCTACTGAAATTGCTGACTACGGTTCACGCATCGGTTTCAAAGGCCATGAGCACCTGAGCAATAACCTGAACGCTATTTGGCAAGTAGAGCAAAATACTTCTGTTGCCGGTACTGACAAAGGTTGGGGAACTCGCGAGTCCTTCATCGGTTTGGAAGGCGGCTTCGGTAAAATCCGTGCAGGTAAACTCAATACTCCTCTGAAAGACAGCAGCGACAGCATCGATCCTTGGGAAGCCAGCGAGGCAAACTCAGATGTTTTGGCATTAGGCAAATTAGAACGTGTAGAAGATCGTAAAGTGTCTGCACGCTACGACTCTCCTGTATTCTCAGGTTTCAGCGCAAGCGTACAATACCAACCACGTGACAATGCTAATCCTGATGACAAGTTTACTCACGATGTGAAAAGCCGTGACTCTTACGGTTTGGGTCTGAACTATGAGAATGCCGGCTTCTTCGGTCGCTATGCTGGTTCTTTTGCTAAACATTCTGTTCTGGACAAAGATTACTTGAATTCGTTCAACAGAAATACTACTTTGGCTGCTGATACTTATAAAGATCACCAAGTACACCGTTTGGTAGCTGGTTACGATGCAAACAATGTATTGGTTTCTGTTGCAGGTCAATACGAAGGTTTCAAAGCTGACAAAGCTAATGCTAAGAAAAACGAACGTACTGAAGTTGCTGTAACTGGTGGCTACCGTATGGGTAACGTAATGCCTCGCGTTTCTTATGCTCACGGCTTCAAAGCTAAAGAAAACGGTGAGAAACAAGCTAACAGCCAATACAACCAAGTAATCGTCGGTGCTGACTACGACTTCTCTAAACGCACTTCTGCCCTGATTTCTGCCGGTTGGTTGAGAGAAGGCAAAGGCGACAACAAATACGAGAAAACTGCTGGTACAGTTGGTCTGCGTCACAAATTCTAATCTAGTACGATTAGTTTAAATAAAGAGCCTGCTTTATGCAGGCTCTTTTGTTTTTTGAATGATGTGTGTTTGGTTGGATGTGTATCGGTTTCGTATTATCTGTACGGTCTGTGGCTTCGCAGCCTTGTCCTGATTTGAATTTAACCCGCTATTGCTGGCATGGGCAGTATAACGATGAAAGATTGCCGTAGATTGTATAGTGGATTAACTTTAAACCAGTACGGCG
>NZ_KV821524.1:95121-118468 GCF_001815675.1 Neisseria sp. HMSC065D04 | reverse complement strand
CTGTCTGCGGCTTCGTCGCTTTGTCCTGATTTAAATTTAATCCACTATAGTACCGCTCATTCCCTCATTATGTCGGATAGAAAAAGGTCGTCTGAAAAACCGGATTCGGATTTTCAGACGACCTTTGTTTGAATCGAAAGCTTGTTTATTCGATGACTTCTTCGGTTGTCGTGCTGCGGTAGGTAGAGCCGTTAAACGTCGGCACGGGCGGGGGCAGCAGGTTGTTGAGGGTCAGGGCGGTGGGGTTTAGGGTAGGATAGCCGCTGAAGGTTACGGTGTAGCCGCCGTTGGCTGTACTGTGGATTTTGGCATGTGCGCCTAAGGGGAAGGTGCTTTTATTGGTAATGTGTCCGAAGGGGAAGCCTGTCAGGACGGGGACTTTGGCGGTGCGTGAGACGTGGTTGACGACGGCGGAGAAGTCGTAGCTTGAGTCGTATACGTCGCGGATGGTGCCCATGCGGAAGTCGCCGAAGATGATGGCGCGTTGTTTTTGCAGGATGCCTGCAAGATAAAGCGTGTTCAACATGCGTTCGATGCGGTAGGGTTGTTCGCTGACGTCTTCGACGAACAGGATGCCGCCTTGGATGTCGGGCATATAGGGCGAGCCTGCGAGGGAGGCGAGAACGCTGAGGTTGCCGCCCCATAAGGTACCTTCGACGTTGACGTTGGCACGTTGGATGGCGGGAACGTCGATGATGTTGACGTTGTTGGTGGTGCCGCGGATGAACGAATCCATGGTGAAGACGCTGGGTTCGGGTTTGCCGAATTCGCTGTAAACCATGGGGCCGGCGAAACTTGCCATATTGCCTTTGGCGAGCAGGGCGAGTTGGACGGCGCAAACGTCGCTGAAGCCGAAGAACAAAGTACCGCGTTCGCGCATTCTGGCGCCGAGTGAGGCGAAGTCGATTTGCGGAAGGATGCGTGCCGCGCCGTAGCCGCCACGCAAACCCATGAGGACTTTGGGTGTTTCAACGCGGCCGGTGGCGACCTCTTGGAAGTCGGCGGCACGTTGTGCGTCGGAACCGGCGAAGCGTTGATAGCGTCGGCTGCCTGCTTGTTGGTTGGTCACGGTAAAACCTGCGTTATAGAGGCGGGTCAAGCCTGCGTTGACGCGGTTGGAGTCTTCGGCAAAGCCGGAAGGGGCGACGACGCGGAGGAGGTTGTCGCCGGAGCGTGGGGGATGGCTGGTTTTGGGCTGCACGGGTTGGGCTTTCGCTGTGTTGCCGGTTTGAGTGGACGGGGTGACGGTAGTGCCGGTGCCGCAGGCTTGCAGCAGTCCGGCTCCGGCTGCGGCGGAGCAGGCGCGGAGGAAATGGCGGCGGGAGGTTTGCCAGGTCATATGGTTTCCTTTGGTTGGGTTTCAGACGACCTTTTCGGCAGGGGTCGTCTGAAAATCGGTTGATATGCGGTATCCGATACGCTTATTGAGGTCGTCTGAATGTTACGCCAGCAGGGCTTTGACTTGTTCCGTCCAGTTGTCCGGCAGGGTCATGCCGTGTTCGCGGACGGGGGCTGCCCAAATCGGGGCGGGAAAGTTGGCATCGTTTTCAAAGCGGGCGATGACGTGCCAATGCAGATGGGGGACGACGTTGCCCAGGCTGGCAAGGTTGATTTTAGCGGGACGGAACACTTGGCGCATGGCGGCTTCGACTTTATACACCATTTCCATGATTTCGGCACGTTCGGCGGCTGAAAGGTCGGTCATCTCAGCGATGTGGTCGTTCCAGATGACGCGGCAGAATGCCGGGGCTGAGGCTTCGTTGTGGACGGCGATAACGCGCAGGTTTGGCGTTTGCAGCAAAATGTCTTCGTTGTCGGCAGTGCAGATGGGGCAGGTCATGGTTTTTTCTTTCTCAGTCTGAATAGGAATCGGATGATTTCAATCAGGATTTTTAGAACGAGGTAAATGGTAGTCAGAGATATGAATGCGAAAAGCCACGGTTTAGGTATAAACCACCAAAATAAATAGGCGGGCGTGATTAAGTCGTCACATTCTTCGGCACTCTCAATGTGATCACACAAGCCAAAGCGAAAAAAATCATCGACATCATGAAAGGGCGAATAGGCGAACATAAGCGCTATGGGCGTCACACAAATCAATGCAATGATGGCAATCCAAAAGAATGGTTTGAGATGTTTGAGTGCAGTCATGGATGAAATGTTATAAAAATTTTGCCGCGCCTCGGTTGGCGAGCTCGTCGGCTTTTTCGTTTTCAGGGTGTCCGGCATGGCCTTTTACCCAAGTCCAGCGGACTTCGTGCTGTTGAACCAAGCTGTCGAGTTCTTTCCATAAATCATCGTTTTTAACCGGTTTTTTGGCGGCGGTTTTCCAGCCGTTTTTTTTCCAGCCGTGTATCCAGCTTTCCATGCCGTTTTTGACGTATTGCGAGTCGGTGCAGATGATGACTTGGCAGCGGCGTTTTAGGGATTTCAGGCCTTCAATGACGGCGGTCAGCTCCATGCGGTTGTTGGTGGTTTCCGCTTCGCCGCCGAACAGTTCTTTTTCATGTGCGCCGTAACGCATGAACACGCCCCAGCCGCCGGCGCCGGGATTGCCTTTGCATGCGCCGTCGGTGTAGAGATAGACGGGTCTGTCCATAAAATACCTTTGTGTGAAGAGCCATTATCATAACACAAGGTGGGAGGTCGTCTGAAAGCGGGGTTTGGGAATGGTTTATTAAGTGGACGAATGGATGCCGCCTTGATTGTCGGCAATAGAAAACAGGTCGTCTGAAACGGTTTCAGACGACCTGTTTGACTATGGACGCGGTGTTAACTGCCTGCGCCGACGGTGTAAACCTTACCGATGCTGCTGGGGTTTTGCAGGACGGCGGCGACGGCGGTGGCGAGTCCGTTTCGGCTCATGTAGTTTTTAGGGATGCCGTCGGGGCGGTCGGTCAGGATGTGGCGGTTGTCTTCGCTGTTGTCCAAACCGCAGGGGCGGAGGATGGTCCAGTTCAGGCTGCTTTGTTTGAGGTAGATTTCGGCTTCGGTTTTGGCGCGGACGGCTTCGCCGAGGGCTTGTTTGAAAGGTTCGCTCATCATGTCCCATTGTTCGCCGCAGCCCATGCTGGTAATCAGGATGAAACGGGCTTGCGGGTTGGCGGCTTGGACGGCGGCGATGATGTTGATATTGCCCAGTGCGTCGCTGCGTATGCCTTGTTCGTTTTTGCCGCCGACGAAGCTGATGACGCTGTCGGGGCGGTATTGTGCGAACACTTTGTCGAGCGCGTCGGCATCGAGCGCGTCGGCGGTGGTCGTCTGAATGCGGTGTTCGCTAAAGAACGAATCTTCAGACGGCTTTCTTAATACGGCAACGGTGTCGGCGGGATGGGTGAGCGTGCGGATGAATGCGCGGCCGGACGGGCCGTTGGCGCCGAAGATGAGTTGCATGGGGTCTCCTTTGTGTGTCGGCTGGTTAGGGGTTTCAATAATCTACTTACTCTGTTGAGTGGTTGGGGGTAAGGTTAGTTGATTTTTCAGACGACCTTTTTGTGTTTGATGCTGTGTGGTCATGGGCAAAGCCCACGCTACTTCTTTTCGGTTCTCTTTCGCGGCAGAACGGTGGTCGTCTGAAAATGGGCGAGGCAGGTTTTATAACAACTGCCGTAGCGTGGGCTTTGTCCGCGGAATCGACTTACCGGTTTTGTGTTTTGCCCTCTCCCTAGCCCTCTCCCACGGGGAGAGGGAATGGGTTGGCTGGGAAACTCCAAGTGGCAGAGAAACCAAAAATGGGAGCAGTCGTAGCGTGGGCTTTGCCCGCGGAATTGACTTACCGGTTTGTGCTTTATCCTCTCCCTAACCCTCTCCCGCGGGGAGAGGGGATGGGTTGACAGGGAAGCTAAAAGTGGCAGAGAAACCAAAAATGGTTCAGTTGTAGCGTGGGCTATGCCCGCGATTTTGCTTCAACGGTCGTCTGAAATCTGTATTTGTTTTTAACGAAACTCGCTGAATTCGTTTGAACTTCATTGATACTGCGCTTTCAGACGACCTTGTTGTGTTTGATGTTGTGCTGTCGTGGGCATAGCCCACGCTACTTCTTTTTGGTTCTCTTTCGCGGCAGAGTATTAGGTCGTCTGAAAGCGGGCAAAGCGGGTTTCATGACAACTGCCGTAGCGTGGGTTTTGCCCTCTCCCTAGCCCTCTCCCGCGGGGAGAGGGGATGGGTTGACGGGTAAACTTCAAGTGGCAGAGAAGCCAAAAATGCTTGAATCTCAGTATCCTCAATTCCCTCTCCCCGTGGGAGAGGGTTAGGGAGAGGGCGGTAAGCGCAAGCTTACTTTGGAAACAAACACCAATCTTGCAAGCAGCCTGTCAAATTTCATCGGTTATTTACGATGCCGAAAGATGATTTCGTTTGTGCAGGAATGCGGCAATTTCTATCGGTTTTCAGGCAGAGGTCGTCTGAAACCTCTTTAAGCCGCATCGAACAGTTTTCTCATGGCTTCGATTTGGTGTTGTTTGAGTTCGCCTGCTTCATCGCGGCCGACGAAGATTTTGAACATGGCGCCGCCGTTGCGGTTGATGAAGTTGAGCGAGCAGGTGTCTTTGCCCATAAACGGACGCTCTAAAAGGTAGATGGCGGCGCAGTTTTCGTAATAGATATGACCGTGTACGCCGCCGTCGGTTTCGGGATGGTCGAAATTGTAGAAGCCGCGGCCGACTTTGCCGCCGGGCAGTTTGCCGGTAACTTCGACGATGGCGTCGGGGGTGTGGGCGATGAAGGTGACGGCTTCGTCCCAAGCGGCGACGGCTTGGAGGATTTCGACGATGCGGCTGCCTTCGGTTTGGCGGATGCAGTTTTCGGGCAGGCAGCGGATGACGTCTTCAAAGCTGCATTGGTTTTGCGCGGCGAGCATTTCGAGCACTTGGCCGGGATTTTTTTCCAATGATTGGCGCAACATGATTTGTTGTTCGGATGAAAGTTTTTGCATGGTTTGATCCTTTTCTTGAGTCGGAAGGGTGAGCATGAGTTTGCGGATGAGGGTGGGCGACCAGTAGCGGCCGCTGGTGTTCAGGCGGATGAGGCCGTCCGAACCTTGTTCTTCAAAGAGTTGCATTGCCTGCCATTGGGCGATCAGTTTCTGCGCGGCGGCGTTGCCGTCAAACAGCGAGGGATTCAGACGACCTGTTTCCATGTCGTGCTGCACTTGTCCGAGCAGGGTTTTGTTCGGGCTGTGGCCGCTCATGAAGGCGATGTTTTTTTCGCCTTTCGGGGTGGCGAGGTAGCTGTCCAAATCGCCCTGTACCTGATAGCTGAAGCCGTCGAAGTTGCCGCCTGCGCCGGAGCCGAACGCCCAGCAGGGAATGTTGGATTTGACCAGCGTGTTGTAGCGGTTGCGTTCGCCGCGGCCGGGATAGGCGAAATGGCTGTTGCTGACTTGGTTCCAGCCTTTTTGCGCCAGCGTTTCAACGGCGTAGGCGTATTGGTCTGCCTGAACGTCGAAACCGGGCGGGGCGGGAAATGCACCTTTTTCCACCATGCGGTTGATGGGCAGCATGGGATAGAGGTTGAAGGCGTAGGTGTCGAGTCCGGACAAAGGCAGGGCGGTGGCGCGTTCGAGATCGTTTTGCCAGACAGCGTCGGTTTGGTTGGGCAGGCCGAACATCAAATCGACAACGATGACGGCATTGATTTCACACAGTTTTTCCAGATAGGCAAAGGCTTCGTCGCCGCCGTGTTTGCGGCCGAGGCGGCGGCGGATGGCGGTGTCGAAGGTTTGCACGCCGATGGAAATGCGGTTGGCACCCGCTTCGATGCAGGCTTGGGCTTTTTCTATGTCGAAATGGCTCATACGGCCTTCGATGGTGAACTCGCAGTCGTCGGCAATCGGCAGGTATTGGTAACAGGCGCGGATGAGTCTAGCGAGGTCCGGGGTTTGCAGCGCGGTGGGCGTGCCGCCACCGAAATAGACGGCGCGGATTTTGCCGTTGCCCTGACGGATTTCGGCTTCCGCCGCCATTTCTTCGATAATTTTGTCGGTGTAAACGCTGCTGTAACTCTCTTTCCACGCGTTGCGGTAGAAGCCGCAGAACACGCAGTGGTTGGCGCAGAAGGGGATGTGCAGATAGGCGAGCGCGTCGGAATCGGCGGCATGAGGGAGCTTCTGCCGCCAGATGTTCTGCCATTGCGGACGGGGAATCGGTATGCCGCCCCATATCGGCATCAACGCCTGCCGTTCGGGAAAGGCTTTGGGCGCGGATTGGCGCGGTGTCCAAACAATCTGCTTTTCCATAATTGATTAAAAATGATTATTAATCATATTAGGAAATTAAATCACTGTCATCAGGCAGTGTCAAGGATGATGGAGCGGGGAAACGGAACATAAACAGTGTCGGCAGGTGAATAAATATAGTGGATTAACTTTAAACCGGGACGGCGTTACCTCGCCTTAGCTCAAAGAGAACGATTCTCTAAGGTGCTGAAGCACCAAGTGAATCGGTTCCGTACTATCTTTACTGTATCTGCGGCTTCGTCGCCTTGTCCTGATTTAGTTAATCCACTATATTGGTGGAATGGCTTGAGGTCGTCTGAAAAATCAAAGGCTTGTTTTGCTTTTAGCCTTAGTGATAAGGTATTCAACCGAAAACCTAATGAATAGGTGGCAAAACCGGCGAACCGATGGCGCAATGAAAAAAGGTCGTCTGAAACCCAAAATCGGATTTCAGACGACCTTTAACTTTATCCTCAGACGGATAGCTTACATTTGCTGTTTCGCCGCGTTGATGGCGTTTTGGTCGGGATTGATCAAAATCTCGACGCGGCGGTTTTGGGCGCGGCCTTCGGCTGTGGCGTTAGACGCGATCGGGTGGCGTGAGCCGTAGCCGGCGGTGGTCAGGCGCGAGCCGTTTACGCCACGGGATTGCAGGTAGTCGGCAACGGCAAGTGCGCGGTTGCGGGACAGTGGTTCGTTGATGGCGTCGTTGCCGGTGTTGTCGGTATGACCGTTAATCGTCAAAGTCGTGTCGGGGTATTGCACCAGTGTTTCGGAGGCGGTCGCCAAAGCGTTTCGCGCCTGATCGCTCAATGCCGCGCTGCCTGTGGCGAAGGTGACGTTTTCAGGCATCACCAGCTTGATTTGGTTGCCTTGGCGTTCTACTTCGATGTTGGTGTTTTTCAGGTTTTCGCGCAGTTTTTTCTCTTGATAGTCCATGTAGCCGCCAACGCCCGCGCCAATCGCGCCGCATGCCAACGCGGAGTTGCGCGCGCCTTTGCCGCCGTGGGTCAGTGCGCCGACGATGCCGCACACTGCCGCGCCGCCTAAGCCGTACATGGCGGTTTTGCTGGTGTTGCGTTGTCCGCTTACAGGGTCGGTTACGCAGCCGGTCAGTGCCAAAGGGATTGCCAACGCGGCAACGGTCAGAGGTTTCAAGAATTTCATTGAGATGTCCTTTCGACGACGCAGGGTCGTCTGAAAATCAGTTGGAAGAAGGAATGGTTCCCGCCATGACTCATATTGCCATTAATCCAATCGCTGTCCGTTCATTGCCCGCGCGTTTCAGGGATAACGCGACGCGGCAGCCTTGATTAAGGTGTTTTTCATTCAAAACAAAAGACTAGGTTTGAAGGGGTTGTCATCACGCAGGAGTATCTATTTGATTGGGCAAAAGAAAAGTGATTTGGTTCACTGAGCGCCGATAATTGGCATGGCGGTATGCGGATTTGCCACGATACCGCTTTTTAACGCTGTTTCGCACGATGCCGCCGATACCATCCCGCCAGCGCAAATTTCAAGCGCACTTTCACATCATAGCCCACAGACCCCGCGCCCAAGATGAACAAGACGGCGGATACCGGCAGCGCGAAATGGTGTCCGATTTTGTGGTAGCCCCAAGCACCCACGACACCACCCAGCAGAAATGCCCACATCAAGCCGTTCAACAGCCACATCTTCGGCTTATTGACATGAACATGAGGCAGGCGCGGATGATGTTTTTTCGAGTAATACAGCGCACGAGAAAGCTCGATGCCCAAGTCGGTCGCCGTGCCGGTCATGTGCGTCGAACGGATGGCGCCGCCGGACAAAAGCGTCATCACCGTATTGTGCATTCCCATGATGAAACACATTAAAAACAAAGCCAACGACGGGAAAACCAAATTCCCGTCCCCGATGTTCCATTTCGATGTCGTCAGACCGAACAAGCCGAATATCAGCAGATAAACCGCTTCCAGCCACATGGAAAAACCGAAGCTGCCGCGAAACCGCTTCTGCTGAGTCCACAAAACCACCCAGCCCGAATGCGCTGCGCCGACAATGAAACACAACACGCTGATCAAAGCCACCGCCGCCGTTACCCATTCGCGCAGATAAACAGCGTCCGCCAGCATCGACATCGAGCCGGTAACGTGCGACGTATAACGTGAAAACGCAAAGAAACCGCCCGCATTGATTGCCCCCGCCAACATTGCCATGATATAGCCGAGCCTGCGGAAACGCGCATCTGAAATATGGTGTTCGTGCAGATACGGCCTGTCCGCCTGCCAAAACGGCGGCGCGTGCAGGCGTTCATGCCGACGCTTGTGGCGACTGGTCTGCTGCTGTTGCCCGCTTGGTGTTTCTTCGTGATGATTTGCCGTCATATCAATCCCTTTTCAATTTTTCAGACGACCTCGATTCGATTGGATATGGTGCGATATTGTATCGCTAAGGGCTTCTTCAATGAATATGGCGAAATCACTATAAAAAGAGCAGGGCGAGATATGAGGTCGTCTGAAAATGGCTTTTCACTTTTCAGACGACCTCTTGTCAGGTGGTACGGTTTGTTTTGGCCGGGCTTTGCCGTTTTGTCGGTTGAACACGGACGGTACGACAGGCTTCACAATTTGCCGCAAAAGGCGTACATTATCCCTATCCCTTGATATAAAAAGGAAAAATCATGTCTCCCATTCGAGCTTCCCTGATACTGTGCATCGTGGCAACCCTGACCGCTTGTGCCACTACGCCCGAACAAAAAGCCGCCCGCGAACGCGCGCAAAGACGTTATGAACAGAACCTTCAAGTCAGTCTGGCTGCCGAATGCGATCCGGAGACTGCCAAACTGATGCGCAAACAGTTCGAGCAGGCGGAGCAAGTCGGCACGCCCAGTGCAGAACAAAAAGCCTTCCGCCTGAAATACATCGACAAAGTGTCCGACCCGATGTTCCAAGCCTGCTATAAGATGGCATGGCAAAATTATATTTCCCAACAACAGCTGCGCGAAGCACGCTATTACCGCTATTACGACGAGTGGGGATTCCCGTTTTACCGGCCGTATTACTGGTGGTAAAAAACGACCTGATATGTGTGCAGCCTTGAGCCGATAGAGTGGGGCAATCGTAGAGAGCCGGCGCTAAGGCAGGCTGTTTGTGGTGTTGCAGTGTCCGTTTACCGAATCATGCAGAAAGACAGCCGACGATGTAAAAAGGTCGTGTGAAAACCCGATTTCAAGTTTTCAGACGACCTTTCGCTTTATACAACGTCTTTATTTCTTCGCTTTGCCTTTGCCCTTAGCAGGTTTGGCAGGTGCTTTGTTCAATTGGGCCGTAGCGGTTTGGTCCAATACGCAGGACTTGGTGATGATGTTGTCCACGACTTGGTTTTGACCGTTGACGACAGTTTGTTGACGGATAGTCAGCATATTACCGTCCACTTTGTCGATGTTGGCATAGTTGGCGCGGTTGGCAATCCATGCCACGCCTTCACCCCAGAAGCCATTGACATCATTGCCGGTGCCGACGATGCGGGAAAGACCCGGAGTCAGCTGGCCTTGGTATTTCACTTGGGCAATCACAGGCTCATCACCTTGGAAGCCGTACATGACATTCAAAGGATCAGTACCGTTTGGTCCGCATTTGTAAGCCACTTCCTTGGTGCGTTCAATATTATTGACTTCCATGGTTTTAGGCGTTTCAGGTGCGGGAGCGGATTGTTGCGCAGTAGGAGTCGGAGCGGTTTCCGGTTTAGATTTAGAGCCGGAGCTGCCGCATGCAGACAGCGCGGTAGCGATAAGGACGGCGGGAACGATTAATTTCAGATTGGATTTCATCAAGTTACTCCGGATTTAGTCTATCGGGGTCAGCATAAACTGACAGAAAACCCTACCTTAACAGAGAAAAGAAGGTTTGTCTCGTCCATATATGAAAACACGATACTCATTATCAATAAAGTGCTATTTGTTCTTTTGAAAACAGTGGATTTGATTTACGCAAAGCTAATTGAAATTAAGTAAAGATATATCACGAATCAACAAAATACCGATTTTGAGGGGCGGGGGATTAATGTTTGGTGCTGCAAGATAGGGAATGATGTAAGGAAAATGATAGAGGACGAACTTTGAATCTGGGGAGGGCAATGAAAGTCGAAGATAGTGAAAAGGGCAGGGGAAAATGAATGGGTTTGGCGTGAAAGAAATTTTCGCCTTGTTTTCAGTGTTCTGGAAAATGGTACTTTTAAAATTTGAGTGGATGAGGTAAGGCTGTACGCTGGTGTAAAGCCAATTCTTTTTGCTTCAAAGATTTCCTATTTGAGAGGGGTTGATTTCACGAGATTTAATAAGGCAATGCCGTATGGTCAAACGGAAATTTGGGGATAGCAAGCGATAGTCTGCAAACCTCGCCTTTATTGAGTTTGGTTTTTATTGTGGAG
The DNA here is from genome assembly GCF_001815675.1 of Neisseria sp. HMSC065D04. Lineage (NCBI taxonomy): Bacteria > Pseudomonadati > Pseudomonadota > Betaproteobacteria > Neisseriales > Neisseriaceae > Neisseria > Neisseria sp. HMSC065D04. The sequence goes on along the minus strand of NZ_KV821524.1, from coordinate 107,844 downwards.
ATGCATTGGATGCAATACTTGGGATATATCGGATAGGGGGAATATAGTGGATTAACTTTAAACCAGTACGGCGTTACCTCGCCTTAGCTCAAAGAGAACGATTCTCTAAGGTGCTGAAGCACCAAGTGAATCGGTTCCGTACTATCTGTACTGTATCTGCGGCTTCCGCCTTGTCCTGATTTAAATTTAATCCACTATAAATTTAATCCACTATAGTAAGCGGTTTTTCTTTTTATCCGATGCATTGGACAGAAAAGAGAAACCGCTTAGATTTTTAATTCTAAGCGGTTTCTTGTTTTGGTGCCGACAGCGAGATTTGAACTCGCACAGCCTACGGCCACTACCCCCTCAAGATAGCGTGTCTACCAATTTCACCATGTCGGCATTTGAAAAACTTTTATTTCTGCTGCTGAGGAGCGGGTGCAGCAGGTGTGGGTTGGTTTTCAGCGGGAGCGGCAGGTTTAGGAGCCTGCTGGGTTTGTTTCACATTGCTGAAGTCCAAACCGTGTTTGTTTGTATGGGTATGGATATAAACCATTGCCATGCAGGTTGCGAAGAAGAAAGTCGCTGCGATGGCGGTTGCGCGGCTCAGGAAGTTTGCGTTGCCTGCGGAACCGAATACGCCCTGTGCGCTGCCGCTGCCTGACCCGAAGGTCGCGCCTGCGTCCGCGCCTTTGCCGTGTTGCAGCAATACTAACACAACCACTGACAAAGCGGAAATAATATTAATAATCCAGATAAGGGTTTTAAAGGCTTCCATATGATGTTTTCTACGAGGCTTGCGCTGCGTTGATGATGGCGGTAAATGAGTCATACGATAATGACGCGCCGCCAACCAATGCGCCGTCTACATGAGGTACTGCGAAGATGTCGGCTGCATTGTCTGCTTTCACACTTCCGCCGTAAAGAACGCGGATTTTAACATCGCTTCCGCACAAAGACAAGATTTCTTTGTAGATGAATGCGTGCATGTCGGCAATTTGTTCTACGGTGGCGACTTTGCCGGTGCCGATTGCCCATACAGGTTCGTAGGCGACGGCGATGTTTTTGGTGTTCAGTCCATGCAATACGGAGAGTTGGTGGGCGATGACTTCGTGTTCTTTGCCGGCTTCGCGCTCTTCGAGGCTTTCGCCGACGCACAATAGGGGAATGAGGCCTACGTTGAGGACGTTTTCCATTTTGCGGCGTTGGATTTCGTTTTTCTCGCCGAAATAGAGGCTTCGTTCGGAGTGTCCGATGAGGACGATGTCTGTGCCGATGTCGGCGAGCATTTCTGCGGAAACTTCGCCTGTGTAGGCGCCGTTGTTGGGGAAGCGGCTGACGTCTTGGGCGCAGGTGAGGATGCGGTTGTTGAGGACAATCTGCATGGCGTTGTGCAGTTGCAACAGGTAAACGGTCGGTGCGGCGAGGCCGATGAGGACGCGTTCGGCGGTGGGCATGATGCGGAAGCGGTGCATGAGTGCGTTGTTGTTTTGGAGTCGGCCGTTCATTTTCCAGTTGCCGATGACCCATTTTTGATCCCACATTCCGATTTGGTGATACATCTTTTTTGCTCCGTGTTGTGTTTCTTTGGCTGTACGCTGCGTGTAGCGCGATGTAACGTGAAGTTTAGTGGATATGCGACGGGTTAGCAACTTGAAACGGGATGCCCGGGGTCGTCTGAAATGCTGTTTCAGACGACCTGTTTTATAATAACTGCTTGATATACACATATATAGGACATGGCTATGCACGCGCTTCATTTTTCGGCTTCGGACAAGGCCGCGCTTTATCGGGAGGTGTTGCCGCAGATTGAGTCTGTGGTGGCGGACGAGACAGATTGGGTGGCGAATTTGGCGAACACGGCGGCGGTTTTGAAGGAGGCGTTCGGCTGGTTTTGGGTGGGTTTTTATTTGATCGATACGCGCACGGACGAATTGGTTTTGGCGCCGTTTCAGGGACCTTTGGCGTGTACGCGGATTCCGTTCGGACGCGGGGTGTGCGGTCAGGCTTGGGCGAAGGGCGAGACGCTGGTCGTTAAGGATGTCAACGCGCATCCCGACCATATTGCCTGTTCGTCGTTGTCGCGTTCGGAAATCGTGGTTCCGCTGTTTTCAGACGACCTCTGTATAGGCGTGTTGGACGTGGATAGCGAACATCTGGCGCAGTTTGATGAAACGGATGCTTTGTATTTGGGCGAACTGGCAAAGATTTTGGAGAAGCGGTTTAAGGCTTCGCGTCAGGCGGCTTGAGACCGAAAAAACGGGCGGGCGGCGCGCGCTGAAGTTGGCGCGGCGGGAGTGTGGTTTTATAATGTCTGCCATTGCTAAAACAATTATTTAACGGAGCACAAAATGGATTTTGAAAAAGCGCGGTTCAATATGGTCGAACAGCAAATCCGTCCGTGGGATGTATTGGATTTTGACGTTTTGGACGCTTTGGAGGAGATTCCGCGCGAGCGTTTCGTGAACGAGTCTTTGCAGGGCTTGGCGTATGCCGATATGGAGCTGCCGCTTGCCAACGGTCATAAGATGCTCGAGCCGAAAATCGTAGCGCGGTTGGCGCAGGGCTTGAAGCTGACTAAAACCGATACGGTTTTGGAAATCGGCACGGGTTCGGGCTATGCGACTGCGCTTTTGGCGAAACTGGCGGGTAAAGTGGTTTCAGACGACCTCGATGCCGAGCAGCAAAACCGCGCCAAAGCAGTGTTGGATGGCTTGGCTTTGGACAATATCGATTATGTGCAAAACAACGGGCTGACCGAGCCTTCCGCGGGCGCGCCGTTTGATGCGGTTTACGTCGGCGGCGCGGTGGATAGCGTGCCTGAAGTATTGAAAGAACAGTTGAAAGACGGCGGCCGCATGGCAGTCATCGTCGGCCGTCAGCCGGTACAACGCGCGCTGCTGATTACGCGCAAGGGCGACGAATTTGAAGAAAAAGTCTTGTTCGATACGCTGGTTGCGCATTTGGATGATAAAGAAAACCGTCCTTTCGGCGATTTCGATTTTTAATCTTTTTTGAAATCAAAGGTCGTCTGAAAACCAGCCGGACATGGCGAAACGTTTTCAGACGACCTTTCATCGTTTCCATCATTTCACACACACAACATCATGACGATCCCGCAACTCACCCCGCTGCAACTGCAACAATGGCAGGAAGAAGGCCGCGCGTTCCATCTGCTGGACGTGCGAACCGACGAGGAAACCGCCGTCTGCGTCCTGCCTGACGCCATCCATATCCCGATGAATCTGATTCCGCTGCGCCAAAACGAGCTGCCCGACGACGATTTGCCGATTGTCGTTTACTGCCACCACGGCATCCGCAGCCTGCATACGGCGATGTATCTGGCAGATGCGGGTTTTGAAAATCTGTTTAACCTGCAAGGCGGGATTGATGCTTGGGCTTTGCAGGTGGATGGGACGATGGCGAGATATTGAGATTTCTAATAGGAAAGGGCGGTAGGGCATGGATGCCGCTTTTTTGCGTGCGGATGATCCGAATATCAAAAATCCTGAAATCCGTTTGTCGGTTTCAGGATTTTTGTTTGGGTACTGTTTTTCAGACGACCTTGTATGCAGGGGTCGTCTGAAAACCTTTATCTTGGGGTATTGGGTTTAACCCATCAACGTTGAAACCAATCGCCAAGGGTTTAATGATTCAGGCGTTTTGGGCTTCGCGCTGCCAAAGGGTTTTTTGGGCGAAAACCAGTTTGTTGTCCGTAAATTTCACGTTTTCCAAGCGCAACGACCAAACATCGCTTTTCATCGCGCGGGCAAGCGGATGGGCTTTGTAATAGAGGGCGAGCGCTGCTTTTTTCTCTGTTTCGTCGGTCAGCAGTTGCGCACTGGCTGTCAGCTGTATGCCGTTGATTTTGGAGATATTTTCCGGCTGGCCTGCGATGGTTCCGGCGATGTTTGGATTTTTCAGCATCAGGCTGCCGTGTTTGGAACGTGCCGAAGTCAGGACAATCAGCCTTGCTTGCGCTTCATCGGGCACATAAAAGCAGCAGGCGCTCCAAATTTCGCCGTCTGCGGCTGCCGCAATGCTGATCACATGGTTGGCGTGTAGGAATTTGATGATGTTGTCGGGGATGGGCTGCATGATGGATTTCAATTGAAAATGGTCCGGAAAGCTTGGATTAAAAACTTTCCGAACCGTTGTCCGTTTAGCGTTTCATTTCGCTTTCAATGGCGCGGATATTTGCCTGACGGTCGTTGACGGCTTGGGTCAGACGGCTGATTTTTGCCTGATCGCCTTTTTTCTTGGCAACATTCAGTTGCGCCTGCGCCCTGACCAAAGCCACTTGTTCGTTGCGGACTTCGTTTTCCAAGATTTGCTTGCGGGTCAGTTGCGGCTTGGGTTTGGATGCAGGCAAGATGGGGGCGGGCAGGATTTTGGCTTTGCGGTTCAACTCGGCGGCGCGGGCTTTGGCTGCTTTCAGGTCGCCGACGGAAGTCGCTTCGCCAAGCTTGCCGTTGCGCAATTTGATGTCCAAACGGGGATTGGCGGCTTCTGCCGTGTTGGTTACGCTGCCGCCCGTCGTGCGCGGCAAGACTTTGATGTCGCCCGGCTCGGGAGCGGCTTCCCCGAGGGCTTCTTTCAGGTCGACACGCTCGGGTACGGCCCTGCCGGCTTCTTCAGGGCTGACGTTTGCAGTGCCGTCCGTATGGGATTCGGTGCAATCGTTGCCGATTTTTTTCTCGGTAAATACTGCGTTGCCGTCCACTTTGCAGATATAGCCGGCTTGTGCGGAGAGGGCGGCGCTTCCCAGCCCGAAAGCCAAAATCAGTCGGTAAAAAATCGGTTTCATCTTTATTTCGGTATATGGCAAAGGTTTTGATTATACTATGCAGCCAGTTATAACGAATCAACTTATTTCAAACAAGGTAAAATTTTCCGATGCCGCCTCTCATTGTGAAACGCTGCACGGGGATATCGTAGGCGCAAACCTAAACAGGCTGCGGCGATTATTGTGTTAAATATATTGGTTAGGCGGCTGGCAGGATAGGTGTTCCGTTTCGGCTGCTCCTTAGTTTTAAATAATGTCCATTTTTCTATTTTCAAACAACGATGACAAATTCTTTTCTGATTGCCGGCGTTGACGAGGCAGGGCGGGGGCCTTTGGTCGGCAGCGTGTTTGCCGCCGCCGTTATCCTTCCGCCGTCTTACCATTTGCCCGGTTTGACCGACTCTAAAAAACTCAGCGAGAAAAAGCGCGATATGTTGGCGGTCTTGATTAAAGAACAGGCGCTGGCATGGTGTGTCGCGCAAGCCGATCCGCAAGAAATTTTCGAGCTGAATATCCTTCATGCCACGATGTTGGCAATGAGCCGCGCCGTACACGGGTTGGCGATCAAGCCCGATAAGGTGTTTATCGATGGCAACAGAGTGCCGAAGGACCTTGGCGTGGATGCCGAAGCGGTGGTCAAAGGCGACAGCAAAATCATGGAAATTTCGGCGGCTTCCGTTTTGGCGAAGACCGCGCGCGATGCCGAGATGTATGCGTTGGCGGAACGTTATCCGCAATACGGTTTCGACAAACACAAAGGCTACGGCACGGCGCAACACCTCGAAGCCTTGCAGCGATACGGCGTATTGCCCGAACACCGCCGCGATTTCGCGCCTGTGAAGGCGTTGCTGGCGCAGGGAAAGCTCTTTGAGTAAACGTTTGCCTGATTTCTTTTTTCAGACAACCTCTGTCCGTATTCTTAAAATTTGTTTTTACCCGAACTTCTAAACTTACCGCGCGGAACACAACAAGGACACAAAGCCGTCCTTGCCTCAAACAAGGTCGTCTGAAATTTCAGACGATCTGAACCAAACAGAAAATTTGAAAGGACAACCGTATGCACACCCATCCCTATTTGGATTTACAGCAAGGCAATTTGGAAAGCTATTGCATGATGGTGCCAAAAAAAGAGGCTCTGCAATGGTATAGGCAGGGCTGGCTGGCGCATTACGCTGTCGGACTGTCGCGCAGCGATGCCAACCGCGCTTGGATGATTTACCGCCTGATGCGCTTCCAACGCGATATTTTGTTGTTCAACCGTCCCGTTTTGCTGACAGACAAATCCGTTGTTGGAAGGACAATCACGGGATTTTCCACCCACCTCGGCACTTACGGCATGGGCGGCCCGGGCTTTTTTGGATTGCTGCTGGATACGGACGAATATTTGGTCTATACGGCATGGTACGCCGGTTTCTACACGCTCTTAGACGGTCGCCCGATTGAAGTGCACCCGCAAACGGAAAACAACGTTTGCGGCTGGTTTTGCAATTTTGAGCAGGGTTGGGACGATTTGTCGCCCGTGCTGAACGGTTGCAAAATCACCGGATGCACGTTTGCCGAGCATGGCTGCACCCTGAGTCTGGAAAAAGGCGGCGCAACGCATGTGCTGGAATTTGTGCGCCAAGACGGGCGTATCCCGCTGAACTGCGGCGAGGCGCGATCGGCATACGAAAGCGGAACCATTACGGATTATTTGATGTTCCAACACAAAGACGCTTGGCTGGTGGTTTGAGGTTTTAGCGTTTTCCCATACGGAAGGTCGTCTGAAAGCCTGAGATACGGTTTTCAGACGACCTTTCTCATGATGAAGGCGGATTTAATACTCCGCCGAATGCCAAAACGGCTGCCCTACGGTCGGCGTACTGGCTTGCGCTTTGGTACGCGCTTCGACCGGTTCGGCTTCAAATGCCAGCCGTCCGGATTCGACGGCAAGTGCGAAGGCGCGCGCCATGTTGACGGGGTCGCCGCTGCGGGAAACGGCGGTGTTCAGCAATACGCCGTCAAACCCCCATTCCATCACTTGCGCAGCCTGCGAGGGCAAACCCAAGCCCGCGTCGATAATCAGCGGCGTGTCGGGCAGGCGTTCGCGCAGGACCTTCAGCGCGTAGGCGTGAACCGCGCCCAAACCCGTGCCGATCGGCGCCGCCCACGGCATCAATGCCTGACAGCCCGAGTCAAGCAGGCGGCGGCAGGCAATCAGGTCTTCGGTGCAATAAGGCAGCACTTTGAAGCCGTCTTTAATCAGGATTTCCGCCGCTTCGACGAGCTGGAAGACGTCGGGCTGCAACGTGTCGTCGTCGCCGATGAGCTCGAGTTTGATCCAATCGGTTTCAAACACTTCGCGCGCCATCTGCGCCGTCGTTACCGCTTCCTGCACGCTTTGGCAGCCGGCGGTGTTCGGCAGCACCGGGATACCGATTTCTTCCAAAAGCGACCAAAACCCCTGACCGTGCGCCTCGCCGCCGCTTCCCGCGCGGCGCAGCGAGACGGTAATCATCGCGGGACGGGCGGTTTGGACGGATTGTTTGAGGATTTCAGGGGTCGGATAGGCAGCCGTACCGAGCAGCAGCCGTGAAGGGAAAGTTTCTCCGTATAGGGTGAGCATGATGGGTTCCTTTTGTCCTGATTTAAATTTAATCCACTATAACGTTGTTTTGGGGGCAGGGGTCGTCTGAAAAGGCAAAACCGCCTAGCCGCCGACCACCGGTCGCACAATATCGACTTTGTCGTTTTCGTTCAAAACCGTTTCCGCATATGCGCCTTTGGCGACGAATCCGGTATTTACCGCGACGGCAAAAGGCTTTTTCGGCGCGGTTTGGGCGATAAGGTCGGCAACGGTTGTGCCGTGAAGTTCGGCGAGTTTACCGTTTAAGATGATGTTCATGGTTTCTCGATATTTCGTAGGTAAGTTTCTTTATTCGCGATGCGCCTGCTCTTGCTTGAATCCGTCGCCCCATTCCTTCAATGCTGTCAGCACGGGGGCAAGCGTTTTGCCGTAATCCGTTAGCCGGTATTCCACGCGCGGCGGGACTTCAGGATACACCGTGCGCGAAATGATGCCGTCGGCCTCCAATGCGCGCAGTTGTGCGGTCAGCGTGCGCTGCGACACATCGGGCAGGATGCGGCGGATTTGGTTGAAGCGCAGCGTACCGTCCGTGTGCAGGCGGTAGAGTATCGTGCCTTTCCATTTGCCGCCGATAACGGAAAGCGCGGCTTCCACCGAGCAGCCTTCGGCGCAGTCGTAGCTTGGGTGCGGTGTGCGGGGCATGGCAGTATCCTTTATGTAACTATATGAAAAATAAGTGCGTTCTTGTTAGTGGTGTGCTTCGGGCGCATGATACACGCTTTCAGACGACCTAACAGGAGAACATCATGAAAGCCATCGGTTTCAACCGCCCTTTGCCCATTGCCAACCCTGAAGCCCTGCTCGACATCGAAATGCCCGAACCCGAACTGCGGCCGCACGATATTTTGGTTGCCGTGCAGGCGGTTTCAGTCAATCCTGTCGATGTGAAAGTTCGGGTGGCACATACGCCTGCGGCAGGGCAGTACCGCGTATTGGGTTACGACGCGGCAGGCATTGTTCAGACGGTCGGCAGCGAAGTGCGGCATTTCAAAGTCGGCGACGAAGTGTATTACGCGGGCGCCATCAACCGCCAAGGTTCGAACGCACGATTACAGGCGGTGGACGCGCGCATTGCCGCCAAAAAACCGCGTTCGCTGGATTTTGCCCAAGCCGCCGCGCTGCCATTGACGGCGATTACCGCATGGGAAACGCTGTTCGACCGCTTGGACGTGAACAAACCCGTGGCAGGCGGCGCCAATGCGCTGCTCTTAATCGGCGGTGCAGGCGGGGTCGGCTCGCTTGCCATCCAGTTGCTGAAAAAGCTGACCGACATTCAAGTCATCGCCACCGCCTCCCGCCCCGAAAGCCGCGCGTGGGTGAAGGAATTGGGGGCGGATTTCGTCATCAACCATCATGAAGACATGGCGGAACAGGTTGCCGCGTTAAATATCGGCGCGCCATCGTTTGTTTTTTCCACCAACCATACCGACCGCCATCTGCCGCAAATCGTGGAACTCATCGCCCCGCAAGGCAGAATCGCGCTGATTGACGACCCCGAAACGCTGGACGTGAACCCGCTCAAAGGCAAAAGCCTGTCGCTGCATTGGGAATTTATGTTTACCCGCCCGCTGCGCGAAACGGCAGACATCGAACGGCAGGGAGAAATCCTGGCCGAAACCGCGCGGCTGGTGGATGAAGGCATCATCCGCCCGACTGCCACCCAAATCCTGCACGGCATCAATGCCGCCAACCTGCGCCGCGCACATGAGATGCTGGAACGCGGAGATATGGTCGGCAAACTGGTGGTGGAAGGCTGGGACAACTGAATCCGCCGATTATTCTTTGCGCCGTTATGCCCGCTTCTGCCTGTATAGCATCCGAAATGACGGCAATCGAATATCCTAATTGAGCAGGTCGTCTGAAATTTGGCTTTCAGACGACCTTATTCATCCCACAAAGCCTGAAACGCTTTAACCACCGCTTCGGGATTTTCTGCTTCGGTAACGGCGCGGACTACGGCGAGTGAGGAAACGCCGGTTGCCAATACATCTTCGGCGTTGTTTAAATCGATGCCGCCGATGGCGACGACGGGCGTGCCGCCTGCCTGTTTTACATATTCGCGCAGTTTGTCCAAGCCTTGCGGGGCGGTGGGCATTTGTTTGGTCGTGGTCGGGAAAATTGCACCGCTGGCGACGTAGCTGGGGTGTACGGACAGGGCGCGGTCAAGTTCAGCGACGGAGTGCGTACTCAAACCCAAACGCAAACCGGCGGCGGCGATGGCGGCGAGGTCGGCGGTGTCCATGTCTTCCTGTCCGAGATGCACACCGTATGCGCCTGCTTCTATCGCCTCGCGCCAGTGGTCGTTGATGAAAAGCTGAGTGCGGCTGCCCTGACAGGCGGCGACGCAGCGGGCGATTTCGCGTTTCAATTCATCGCCGTGCAGGGTTTTGCAGCGCAGTTGCACCGTGTCGGCACCTGCTTTGACCATGCGCTCCACCCAATCGGCGGTGGGAACGACGGCGTAGAATTTGAGCGGGGATTTTAGGGGCGGGAAGGTCATGGGGTGTCCTTTTCATTTCTTACGGAGCAATAGGGGTCGTCTGAAACTCATTTCCTGCGTTTCAACAAGGCTTTTGCTTCGGGATAATCTTTCAAGCGAAACGGGTTGTCGTTCCAAGAGCCGCTTTTCTGTCTTTTGGGTTGTTCGGCAAGCGTGCTGCGGATATCGTGGCGCAGGTGGGTTTCCAGCGGAAGCGGTGTTTCTTCTCCGACAGGCAGGGCGTAGAGCCGTTTGCCGTCGGCGCCGGCGAGAAAGCGTTCGCCTTCAACGGTGTTGCCTTTGCCGTCAAACAGGACGATTTCGTAATACGGATAGCCTTGCACGGGCTGCGACACGATTTCAAAGCGGTAGGCCGCGCGTTCTTCGGCGGTTTTGTATGGCGAATGGTGAACTGCTTCCAGTCCGACAATCAGGTTTTTGTAGCGGTTGATGCGTTGCAGAATATCGCGTTCGGCGGCGGTGTAGGTAAACGGGTGCGGATAAAATTTGCCGTTTCGTTCGATGTCGGAAGCGGCGCGGCGAGTGTCGCTGGGCGCAACGGTATTGCCGCGTGCGTCCATCATGCCCCAAGTGCCGCCCTGTACGGCGGTGTGTTCTTCGTCCACGCGCACTTCTCGACAGTCGTCGCAAAATGCGGCATAGCCATATTCAAACTGTCCTGCCCAATCGTGTTGGGCTGGAGTGACCAAGTTGTCCGCGCGGTCGGCAAAACCGACTTTGCCGTCTTTGGAAACATAGCGGCGTTTGCCTTCCGAAAAATAGTCTGATGCCAAGTCATACATCATCGGCTGATATAAAAACTTGCCCTGCCGCGAATGCAGGAAAAACGGCGAATAGGCAACTTTGCCCCGAACTTCTCGGCTTTTATCCAGAAACAGTAACTCGTCACCAGTGGTTTCGCCGTGTTCGCAAATAAATTTGCAGTTGTATTGCGCAGGGACGATGATTTTGCCGCTTGTGGTTTTTGCGCCGAATTTGCCGTTTTGTTCGAAATAAATGATTTTTTCGGCAGAACGCGGTTTCAGGTTGTTTGAAAACTTGGGTGCGGCAAGGGCGGCGGAGTGGGTGAGTAAGAGCGCGGGCAGTAAATACAGGGATTTCAGATTCATTGGAAACCTTTCGTCGATGAGCAATATAGGTAGATTGATGACCATACGGCGTTGACGCGCCTTGTCGTATTATATTCATACAGGCTGGTGTCGGGGTGTGCCGCTTTGCTGTAAAACCTATGCCGCGGCGTTTTCAGACGACCCCAAACTTATTTTTCAATATACGCCAAACCGCTTTCTTCATCACGTTCGGGCGCGTTTTTTCCGTCAAACAGGGCGACTGCCAATCTGACGGCAGCGGCGGTTACGGCGGGGGAAATCATGAAACCGTGGCGGAAAAGGCCGTTGATTTCAATCAGGCGTTGGGTGCGGCTGTAACGGATTTCGGGGTTGTGGTGGTTGAGCGTGGGGCGCAGACCGGTGGCGATTTCGAGGATGTCGGCTTCGCCGAAGGCGGGGTGGACGGCATAGAGTGCGGACAAAAGTTCCAATCCGGAACGTACGCTGGCGGGGGCTTGGCTTTCGCTTTCGATTTGGGTCGCGCCGATGACGAAGACGTGGTTTTCTTTTGGGGCGATGTAGAGCGGATAGCGCGGATGGAGCAGGCGTACGGGGCGGTTGAGCGTGATTTCGGGCGTATAAACCCGCGCCACTTCGCCGCGTATGCCGCGCAAGGTGCTGGTGTGTTCGGGGGATTGGTTCCACGCAGTTTTTGCGCCGTAGCCGCGGCAGTCGATCAGCCAGTCGTATTGGGCTTGCAGGTCTTCGGGGGCGCATTCGTGTTCCCAATGGCAAGGGACGTTCAGCCCGTCCAAAGTGTCGGCAAGTGCAGACAAGATTTGCCGTCCGTCGAGCTGGCCTTCGGTCGGCAGGTAGATGCCGTCTGAAAAACGTTCTGCGAGCTGTGGTTCGTGTTCGGCGATATCGTCGGCGTGCCAACGGACGATTTCATCATCCGCTACGCCGCCGCGTTTGAGATGGCGGACGAACTCGCCGGATAATGGCTTGTCCTGCCCGTGCCACACGATCAGGCTGCCGTTTTCCTGCATCATGGTCGGTGTTTTCAGACGACCTCGGATGTTGTGCCACAGCGGAACACTCTGCCTTCCCAGTTTGATGACTTCAGGCGTGGCTTCGACCGCCTCCGAAGCCGGTGCGAGCATGGCGGCGGCAACATAAGCGGCGGCGTGTTCGCCTTTGCGCCCCCCTTTGTCAAAGAGGGCAACCGATAAACCTTGTTCTGTAAGTTGTAAGGCAGTCAGACGGCCGCAAAGGCCGCCGCCGAGAATGGCGATACGGGGCATGGTGGATTCCTTTGTAGTATGGTGCAATCGGGAAGTCGAAAGATAAGACGGGAGCGGAATCCACCGAATGGCGGGAAATGCGGGAAAGGGAACGGAAGCCTTTTCAGGCGTTTGACAGCTTGTTTCCTACGCAGGCATTACCCCGACAGGTTCTACGGATTCCGCTGATGCGGTCTCAGCTGTTTGCGGGAACAAGCAGCACTCCGACAAGAGGTTTCCAGTTTACATAAAATCGATTGCTTTGGCAAAGTCAGGTCGTCTGAAAAATGGGTTTCTGTATTTTCAGACGACCTGTTGCCAGACGTTTGGCCGGTTGGGGAAATGGCGTTAGGGAGAAGCGCATCGGCATTATTGATATATACTGTCGCCAATGAACAAGGGGCTTTGCGATGAAGTTCGTTTTTGCGAAAAGCACCGAAGTAGGTTTATTTATAGTGGATTCACTTAAATCAGGACAAGGCGACGAAGCCGCAGAC
>NZ_KV821524.1:68857-95021 GCF_001815675.1 Neisseria sp. HMSC065D04 | reverse complement strand
TACGGCAAGGCGAGGCAACGCCGTACTGGTTTAAGTTAATCCACTATAAATCAGGATTGGATTGTCAGGATTACCATGTTTCAGCTTGCCTATTTTCAAATGGTCGGTGCCGGTAAAGCACGCAATCAGGACGCCTTGTTTGACGGCACGGCGGTGCGTCAGGTCAGGCTGCACAAAACCCGCGTGTCCGAGGCGGAAGATACCGTGCGGCTGGCAGTGGCCGACGGCGTATCCAGCAGCCCTGCCGCGCATCTTGCCAGCCGGTTTTGGTTGGACGCCTTCGTGCGCGAGGGCGATGCGGAAGGGCGTTTCCTGCGAAGGTTGCACGGCAGCTTCTGCGACACGCTTGCCGAGGAATATTTCGGCTCGTCCTCGACTTTCGCTTCGGCAGTCGTCGAGGCGGACGGTTTGTGCCGCATCTGCAATGTCGGCGACAGCCGCGTTTACCATATATCGGCAGAGGGGCGTTGGCGGCAGGTAAGCCATGACCACACGGTGTTGGCTGATTTAATCGAGCAGGGGGAAGCGCGGGCAGATACGGAATACGCCGATATGTACTATGCTTTGGCGCATTGCCTGATTGCGGATGACGAAGAAACCCATTTCAAAATTTTTACCGATTCATTTACTCTGCAAAGAGGCGAGGCAGTTTTGGTTTGTTCTGACGGTCTACACGATGCGCTACCTCATGAACGCTTGGAAGCATTATGGAACGCTTCCCCTTCGTTGCCTGATAAGTTGGAAGCCTTACATCGGGCAGTAAAAAAGGTTCCCTATCATGACGATTGTTCGGTAGCAGTATGCCTGCGGCAAGGATAGTGAACCAATCCTAAAATTGTTTACGCAGTTTCTTGAGAATATTTCAAAGGATTGGGGTAAAGGGTCGTCTGAAAAGGGATTCTATGCTCAATTCATATTTCGAAAAAAGTATTTCAACCATCTCATCAACGCCGCCAGCAGTATGCCGATCGACAATCCCACCAAGGCTGCCTGCCACGTCCATTTGATCAGTAGCGCGCTGACCAAACCGCCGATTGCGCCGCACAGATATTTGTCGCGCCGTTTGAATTCCGTCGTCTGCTCGGCTAAATCTTCTTCGATAAAACAAATTGCGAAGAGTGTAGCCAATGCCAGACAGAAGCCGATAATAGGGAGCCAAGGTGTATCAATGTGACCAAGGACTTTATCCAGAATCATATCTCCGCCGTACATCAGTCCGAGAACAGTGGCGATAACCAGCAATATCACATAGCCCGCCATGTTGCCGGTGACGAGCCAGTCAAGAATTCGTTCGCATAGTTTTTTGAGAAACTTCATGGGGTTTGTCGTTGGGTTGGATGGGAAAGTAACCTATGTTTTCTTCGGGAAATCTGTTTTATTGTATTGAAGCTGAGCTTTCAGACGACCTTCGGACTATTTCACGTTGCCTAATCCTGCCAAAACGATGCCCAGCCGAATTTTTGGGCAATATCGTCGCAAAGCTCCTTCTGCATGGTGGCAAGATTGGTGTAGCTGTTGGTGACGCACATAGAAAAATAGGCGGGCAGGGTGGAGGCGGTGTTTTGGGCGGCGGTTCGGAAGCAGTCCGTAAACCAGCGGTCGAAATGTTCGTATAGTCCACTGTAAAAATCGTCTACAGCATCTCATACTTGGTATTTGCCGTTTATACCCTGTCCCAATCCGTATATCTCATCTTCCACATCTGCATCAAATTTAGGCAGGCATTCTTCGGGGAAGTCTATGATGCGGTCGCCTAAATAGCTGCCATTTTGGTTGCGCAACCAGCCGCAAACAGAGAAATCCTGATAATCGTATTCCATAATCAGTGCCACGGCCTGATCAAATGCTTTGTTTTCATCCGAAAAAAACCAATGCCTGCCCTGCAATATTTCTTGGATAAAGGCGGTCAGTTTTGGAGTGAGTTCGGCGCAGTCCTGCATAAATTGTGTTTTATATTGTTGCATCAGTTGCTTTGCTTGGGTGGAGAGCATGGTTTTTCCTTGTTGTTGAAGGTTTCGGGTCGTCTGAAATTTGATAACCCGAAGGACAGGCTGCGCTTTCAGACGACCTTCGGCATTAGATATTTAACAAGCGCAGGTCGGCTCAAACCGCAACAAAACGGTCAAACATTCCCGAAATATTGGGTTTGAACCCAACCTATGCCTTGTGTTCTCGCCGTAGGGCGGGCATGTGCTGCCTACGCGTCCCGTGTTCCAAAACAGCCTGAAACCGCAAGGATGGAGGCATTTGCGTTTTTCAGGCTGTCCCAATTTACCGCTGAATCTGCGAGGTAATCGTGCTGTCGGTAATCTTGTCGTCTTCCGCCAGCAGCATGGCTTTGGAGAGGACGACCGAGAGCGTGTTGTCGCCCTCAAACGGGATAAACAGCTTGTCGGATGCGTCTTTTTTGCGGCTGTCGGGCACGATGCAGAGGTATTGGTCGTCCGGCAGCATCAGGATGTTGCTGCTGCCGATGTGGATTTTGTAGGTACGCAGTTTGCCCTGCACGACGAGGAAGTTGCCGTCTATGTGGGCAACCTTGGCGATTTTCAGGCGCGGCAGCAGGGTTTCCAGTACGGCTTTGCGGGTTTTGGCGACTTCGCCCAAATCGCCGAAGGAATAACTCTGCCAGTAGCTGTAAAAACGCGCCTCTCCGCCGTTGTCTTCCCAAGTCGGGTCGTTGCCCACGCTCGCCACGCCCACAAACAAATCCACGTCGCGCAACACTTCGGAAAACACGCGCGGCGGAATATCAATTAAGTCCAGCGCGGTAGCATTGTAATCGTCGTCCAACCGGTGAAAGCGCACTTGGTCGGTGCTGACATACTGCCAGATGCCGCTTTCCGTCCATGCTTCTTCGCTGTCCACCGCGTTTGTCCAAAATTGGGCGAGCAGGTTGTATTCGGGTAAATCCAACGATACGGTTGCATCGTCGCCTCCGTCCCACGCGCCGGCCAGCGAGCCTCTCCAGCCGCGCCCTTTGGCAAGTGTCATGTATTGGTGTTGTTTCAGGATGTGGGCGGCAAAACGGTTGCTGTATGTTTTGGTGTTGATTTCGGCTTCGGTGAGCAGATAGATTTCACGGTATGCCTGTTTCAGCGGCTGGCGGATTTCTTTGTTCAGCAGTAGTTTACGCCACTGGGCGATGCTTTGCTGCGTGGCAAGCGCGGGATGCCACAAGCTGACTTGCAGGCAGTCTGAAACATCGGTTTGCTCCCCCGTTTCGTCCACCCATGTTCCGTCCAACCACAATGCAGCGCGACCCTGCGTATCGTTTTCGTCGCGGAAAAACTGCCATATTAGCGGGCGCGTGAGGCAGGACATCAGTCCGTGTTGCCAGTAATACTGTTCGGCGTGTTCCAGCGGTACGCGGTGTTCGGAGCGCATCATTTGGTCCAAGCGGTCGCGTTGGGCGGTGAGCGTGGCGTTGAGGTTTTTCTGTGCGGCTTTGAGTTTTTTCAGTTTGTCGGCGTAGTCAGTTTTCACGAAGGCGGGCAAGGTTTTCTGCGGCGAGCCGTCGGGTTTGAACCAGCGCAGTTCGGACTTGCCTACGCCCGTAACTACCAGACGGCAGGTGTAGCCGCCAAAATCATAGTCGCGGCAGCCTTCCTGCAAGCCGAAATCGTCCACCGCCATGTCTTCAATTTCGTTGCGGGACACGCCCCGTTGTGCGGCGGCTTCGTCCAGATATTTGACAATCGCGTCCTGCGCGTTGCTGTATTTAATCCGCAGGCGCAGGCGCGAAAGGCAGGCGATGCCGTCCAGCCCTTTGGAGCGGAACAGCGCGTAGAAGCAGGCGTTGCCCACGGCGGCATAGCGCGCTCCGATATCGGGGATTTTTTCGTATGAATGCAGCGCAAATTGGGTAAGGGCGGACAGGGTGGCGCTGTCATGGAAATGGCTGCACATCCACACCAGCCCTTTGAGCGCGGTCTGGTTGAGGCTGCAAACGGGCAGGACATGGGTGTTGTAGCTGTATGACCCGCCGCTGTATTCTTGGGTAACGGTTTCAAACCGCACTTCGCTGCCGCAGACAAATTCTATCCAGCCGTGCAGCATTTTTTTGAACCTGTCCGCACCCAACGCGTCAATCAGCGTTTTGGCTTCTTTCAGGTATTTTTCGCTCGGCTTGCCCGCATTGGCGGACAGGGCAAGCGCAATGATTTTGCTCCATACTTCCTGCTGTTCGGGAGGCAGCGCGGCAAGTTGCGGATTAGCGTATCGGGCAAATTCGTCGTCTTGGGCGGGGAGGCAGGCTTCGTCGGAACCGCCCGCCAGTTCTGCCAGAATGGCAAGGTTGGCGGTAGCGGCTTTCTTGTCCCACAGGTGTTCCAAAAAGACGCGGTAACGGTCGCAGGCATTTTTCAAACAGTCTGAAAGCGTTTCGCTTGGATTGGGAAACTGTTTTTTGATTTGGTTGATCAGATATTTGAGCGGATAGTAATCCGATTCCCGCTCGGACAGCCCGTTGTCGTCTAACATGGCGGCAAAAATGCGCTGCACATCCTGCTCCGTCATGGGCAGCGTTTTGCGCGCCAGAGCCATCGCTACCGCTACACGGATGGTGCCGTAATTGCGTAACCTGTCATCGCCTTTGTTGTTAAAAACTTTATTCCATCCCCAGCCGCGTATCAAATCAATGCAGTGGATCAGGAAATCGACGCGGTATTCGGGCGCGGCTTTCTCCACTTCGGCAAAGCTGGGACAGAGTTTCAGATTTATCGCGTCGTATTTGTTCGAACGTTTTTGGCGCCATTCCTTTTGCAGTACGTCAAGAATCTGATTGAACTCGGCACGGCGACTGTCGGGAATCTGCACGGTTTGGTTTTGGGTCATGGGGATTTCCTTATGTGTCGGGGATTGGGTCATTTCGCCGCAAAGGCGGACAACGTCGGCCAGTGTTTTCTTGTCCGCGCTGTTCAGGCTGTATCGGGTGGCTTCGGTAAAGGCGCGGTAGCGTTCTGCGGCGGTTTTCAGGCCGTCTGAAAGTGCGGCAGAGACGGCGTTGCCGTGCTGTTTTTGGATTTGGCGCAGCACGGCGGCAACGGGGTAAAACAGAAACGCCGCTTCGGTGAGCAGGCCGTTGTCGGCAAACATCGCGTCCAAAATACGCATAGCCTGCGCTTCGGTCATTGACAGGGTTTTGCGGGCAAGGGCGGCAGCCACGGCAGCCTGAACGGAACAATAAATCTTGGGGTAGTTGTCCGTTTCGTCCGCCAGCCATTCGGGGTTGTCCGCACCGCGTATCTTTTCTACCGCCATAACCAGCACGTCTACGCGGAAATCGGGGGCGGCGTTTTCTATTTCGGCGGCATAGGTAGGGATTTTCTTGGTGTCCGCGCGTTCGTTGGGGGCTGCTTTCTGCCTGTGCCATTCGGCCCGGCAGGTGTCAAAAATGCGGTTGATGCGTTCGCGCCGTTCTGCGCTGATGGCGGGGTCTGGTCGGTAAGATTGGGGCATGGGGACTTCTTAGGGATTTGGGGAACGGGCAATTTCCACGGGTTGGGGTGCATTGCAGAATTTTGCGTAGGGTGGGCACTTGTTGCCCACGCGGTTTCAGGCTGCCTATCCGCCCACCAGCGGCGTGAGTTTGATGAAATTGACGACCAGTCCGTCATGCAGGTACACCATGTCGTCCAGCGTTTCCAGTTGGCGGTTGTCGGCAAGGATGAAAAACGCGTTCTGCTCAAAAGCTTTCAGGGCGACGGCGATTTGCTTTTCCGCGTCCACAGGCTGCGGGTGCGCGCCTTTTTTGCCGTGCGTTTCCCGAATCACGATGTCGCCGCGATCGGTGGGGATAACGAGGCTGTGGCGCAGCAGGGCATCGGCGGCGCGGTCATTGTAGGCGGCGACTTCCTGCCGTACGCGTTCGGCAATCAGCTCCGCCGCGCTGATGTGGTTGGTTCGGAACTTCAAAAACAGTTCGTGCAGCACTTTGCCGGCGAGGTTTTGGTCTTGGATGGTGATGGTAGCTGCAATCATGGATGACTCCTCCAAACAGAAAACAAATGAATCATACTGTTTTTTGGGAGTTTCAGGCAGCCTGAAACAAAACATCCTGCACTTTGATAGAGGTAAGTGCAGGATGCTATTTACATTTTAGTTATGTAGGAACTTTGTTTAACTTCGTTGAAGCTCACGTTTTCAGACGACCTTTGGCGGCAGGTATTTACTTGCTTCGCGCAAGCTCAGTTTGGCCATTTTGTGCCGGTGGCGGTCGATAAAGTCTTGTACCCATGCGGGGTTGGTTTTGCTGTAATCGCGCAATGCCCAGCCGATGGCTTTGTTGATGAAAAATTCTGTTTGCCCCAGATTGTTGCAGATGATTGTTTCCAGCAGCGCGGTGTCGGTGTGCTGTTTGCGGAGCAGTTGGTGGTCGATGGCGACGCGGCGCAGCCAGATGTTGTCATCCGTGCTCCATGCCAATAGGACGTTGTTGACTTCGGGGTGGCGCAGGGCGATGTCGCCGACAATACGATCGAGTACGTCGGCGCTGTCCCACCATGATTTTTCGGTAATCAGCGTTTGCAAGCGCGGGATGTCTTGCGGGGTCAGGCGCTGCTGCATTTTTTTCAGATATTCGAGCGCGGCGTATTGCAATTCGCGGTGCGGGTCGTCCCAGCAGCGGTGCACGAAAGCCCAATCGACCGGTTGTTTGGCGGCGCCTTTGAAAAACGGGCTGCACAGGCGGGCAAGCTGGGGTTCGCCGATGCCGAAATAGGTAAAGCGATGTTTCATGTATGCCTGCATCGGCACGGCGCGTTCGGGGTTGGCGTGTTGTTGCAGGACGGCGAGCAGGGCGGGGTAGTCCATACGTTTTTCCTTTTTGCAGGAGATGGCAGGGTTTGGGGTCGTCTGAAATCTTGGTCTTTGTTCTGCTTTCTCTTCGATGTTTCCCTTTCGTCGCGCTGGTTTTTTATAGTGGATTAACTTTAAACCAGTACGGCGTTACCTCGCCTTAGCTCAAAGAGAACGATTCTCTAAGGTGCTGAAGCACCAAGTGAATCGGTTCCGTACTATCTGTACTGTATCTGCGGCTTTCGCCTTGTCCTGATTTAAAGTTAATCCACTATAGCTTCGCAGAAACTTTGTTTAACTCCGCTGAAGTTCACACTTTTTGAAAGGATTTGTTTTCAGACGACCTCTTCTTCCAAATCGCCTTCGCGGGTTTCGCGCAGGTGTTCGCGCAGGCGTTGAAGTTCGTGTTTGTCCAGCCACTTGCGGCGGCTGCGTTGCAGGAGGATGACGAGTGCGGAAATTTCGTTGCGCATATTGGTGCTGAGCCAGAGGAAGCCTTGCCATTCGTAATGGAGGCGGGCGGCGAGTTTGCCCAGCTCGGGATTGATGGCGGTGTCGATGCGGATGCGGCGGGCGTAGTGGCCTTTGATGAGGCGGACGGTCAGGCGCAGGTCGCGTTGGAGGCGGTTGAAATGGCGGTCAAGGAGGCGGATTTCGTGTTCGTTGAGTGTGGGGGCTTGTAGCTTGGCGGCGGTGGTGAGGAGCAGCTCGGTGGTGTTGACGATTTTGCGGTGGGCGTGCTGCATGGCTTCCATCATGGCGGAGCTGATGTGGCTTTCGCCCGAGGTGGCGGCGAGGTGGCTGCGGCTTTTGACCATACGGGCGTTGATTTGGCGCATTTTGACCATGTTTTGCTCCAGCCGCTCGCGGGTCATGCGTTTGCCGTTGCTGATTTCGGCAATCATTTTGCCGCATTCGGTCAGGTTGTCGGCAAGCATGAACCGCCACATGAGCGTGGAACGCAAGGGCAGGAGTTTGGCGGCGACGATGGCGATGGCGGCGCCGATGAGGACGTTCATGGCGCGCATGAGTCCGCTGTCGAGCCAGTTATTGCTGTTGTCGCCGATGAGCATGCACATGGTCAGTCCGGCAAGCATGGGGACGTAGCCGTTTTTGCCGACCGCACCCCAGCCTGCGGCTGCGCTGGCGGCACCGACGGTCAGGTAAAAGAGGATGCCGCCGTGGAAGTAGTGTTGGTTGAGCCACAACAGGGTCAGGCCTGCGCCCAAACCGATGACGGTACCGAGCATGCGTTCGACGGCTTTGGAGTAAATCGCGCCTTGAAATTGGAGCATGCCGAGTACGACGAATACGGTCATGCCTATCCATTCACCGTGTTGGAGGTGGAGGAGTTTGGCGAGCAGGGTAGAAAACAGTACGGCAAGTCCGAGCCGGACGGCGTGTATGTGGCGGCGGTAGCGGTAGCGTTCGTAGGAGTTGAGCCAGCGTTTGACGAAGCGTTCGCGTTGTGAGGCGTTCATGATTGGGGCTATCTTGTTGAGATTTTTGGGTTTATCGGGCGGTATTGTAACGGGAATCGATAGGGAGATACAGGTTTCTGAATAAAGGATTTTCGGCAGGGCTGAAACGGATTGGTTTGGGGAGATTCGGTAAAAGGCAAAAGGTCGTCTGAAACGCTGTATGCTGTTTCAGACGACCTTTTTAACCGGGCTATGGGTTTACCAAATATCGGATTTGATTTTGCGTTTCAAGCCCGGATGTTCGGAAAGTTTGAAGACGGGGTCTTTGCCCATTTTCAGTTTCGCCGTGTAGTCCCTCAACAGCAGGAAGGCAAGAGGAGAGAGGATCAGGATGGCGACCAGGTTAATCCATGCCATCGTACCCATCGCCATATCCGCCATATCCCAAATCAGCGGGACGTTGGCGACTGCGCCGAAATATACCCAGCCCAAGACGAGCATGCGGAACAAGGCGGTCAGCAGCCAATGGTTTTTGATGAACTGCACGTTTGATTCGGCATAGGCATAGTTGCCGATGACGGTAGAAAAGGCAAACATAAACAGGATGATTGCCAAGAAGTCTGCACCCCATGCGCCGACTTGGCTGACAATTGCTGCCTGAGTCAGCTCTGAACCAATCAGATCACCATAAGGTTGTTGATAAACCAAAACGATAAACGCCGTGCAGGAACATACGATAATCGTATCGACGAATACGCCCAGCATTTGAATCATACCTTGGGAAACAGGGTGTTTGACTTCGGCTGCCGCTGCGGCGTTAGGCGCAGAACCTTGACCTGCCTCATTGGAATACAGGCCGCGTTTGATACCGATCATCATGGTTTGCGAAATCAAACCGCCGAGCAGGCCGCCGCCGGCTGCTTCAAAGTTGAACGCGCTGTCAAAAATCTGACCGAAGACGTGGGGAATCAGGCTGATGTTGGTGACGATGATGTAGAGCGCCATCAGCAGATATAAAGTCGCCATCAGCGGAACAAGCATTTCGGCAAAGCGGGAAACGCGGCGGATACCGCCGAAAATAATCGGCGCAGTCATGATGACCAATGCGACGCCGACCGCATGTTCGTCCCAGCCCCACGCGGCTTTGGCGGTTACGGCGATGGTGTTGGTTTGAACGGCTTCATAAACGAATCCGAAGCAGAAAATCAGGCTCAATGCAAATACGATGCCCAACCATTTTTGACCCAAGCCTTGGGTAATATAGTAAGCAGGACCGCCGCGGAAATGATGGTTGTCGTAATCGCGGATTTTGAACAACTGCGCCAGTGAAGATTCGACAAACGCCGAACTCATACCGATCAATGCGGTGATCCACATCCAAAATACCGCGCCCGGGCCGCCGCTGCTGATGGCAATCGCCACGCCCGCGATGTTGCCCACGCCCACGCGGCTGGCAAGTCCGGTAACGAAAGCCTGAAACGGCGTAATACCGTGCGGATCATCGCCTTGTTGGCGGCCGCCGAGCATCTCTTTGATACTGCGTCCGAGCAGGCGGAATTGTACGAAACCGGTGGCAACTGTGAAAAACAGCCCTGCACCCAACAGGACATACACCAGCCCTGTCCACATCGGATCATTGATTTTCTGAACCAATTGGTGCAGCGATTCGGTAAAGTTGTTATCCATAAAAACCTTTCTGAGTTTGAATGACGGACGGTTTGCCGCCGTTCGGAAGTAGTGCATTGTAACAGACTGTCAACAAATTGAAAAAGTTTTATATCGGCGTGAAATAATGTATCTAATTGGTTGATATTCAATAATTAAAATCCTTGGTTAGGTGCGGGTGAGGCCGGATTCGCTTTCCTGTACGAAGCGGACAAATGCCTGAAAGAGGTCGTCTGAAAACGGGTTGGGCCTGTCTCGGAACCGGGTGCAAAGTGCCGTATATTTCCCAACTGTTACCGCTTGTTATTCAATTGCGCCGAAAAATACGGTTTACGTTAGAATGCCATCCGAAATTCCGGCTGTATGGCGATAAACGCGGCAGTCCGGTTTCAGACGACCTTTGTGCCACAAACAGGAAAATCTATGCATGCTACGATTCAAAGCCGTTTCGCGCCGATTTTATACGTCGTAATATTTTTTGCGGGCTTTCTGACCGCCTGCCTTTGGTTTAACCCCAAAGACTATCTTGCTGATTTGGCGCCCGTTGTTGCCGCGGTTTGCGCCGTTGCGCTGGTGTGGTTGGCATGGACGGCGGTTTCGGTCATTGCGCGGAAAAAGAACGAATGGCTGCGCAGGGAAAAATTGATACAGCAGGAAAAAGTCCATCCCGTCTTGCATGCTTCCCTGCAAAGCGTGGAAGAACAGCCGGAGATGCTGGCATTGACTATCCGCAACCACGGCAAAGGCATGGCGAAAAACATCCGCCTGCAAGTGTCGTCCGTGTCCGATAAAGCGGCGGAACGCGCTATCGTTGAAGCGGTCAGCAAATTGGTTATCGTTGGCGAAGGCTTGGATATGCTGGCTTCGGGAGAAGTGTACGGCAGCGTCTTTGGCGATATCCGAGAGCTGTCGGCAAGTCTGCCGGAGAAAAAATTCGGCGGCATCATGAAGCTCGTCATGACGTATTGCAATGTGTTCGGCGAAACCTGTATCTCCGAAACATCTTTGGATTTAAGCCTGCTCAACGCGGTAGAGCTGTCCGAAGCCGAACACAAACCCAGCAAATTATTGTATTGATGCTGGCTGAACCCGATACAAAGGTCGTCTGAAACGCATTTTTGCGAAGCAGGTAAAAATAGCTTCTGGAAAATGAAAGCCGTTTCAGACGACCTTTATGATTGTCTTTACGCGCCAACCTCTTTATAATGCGCACACTCTTACGGGAGTAGCCATCTGATTTTCACTGACAATCAGAGCCGTTATCAACATAATTGACCGAGTTCGACAAAGATCGGTCATGGTGGCGGCATCTTCCTGACAACAGGAAGACAGGCAAGACGTAAGCGTTGTCCATACCCTTGCGGGCGGTATGTGCAACGCTTTTTGTTTTTGCCCGCTTCGGTTGAGTATTTTATGGAAGCATTTTTCTCTTCAATATTGGGCGTTGCCATTGCCGAAATCGGCGATAAAACGCAACTGCTCGCTCTTTTCCTTGCCGCTCGTTTCGCCCAGAAAAACGCGGTAGTCTCCGGCATCTTCATTGCCACTTTACTGAATCATTTAGTCTCCGCATTTGTCGGTGTATGGTTAGCGGAAACCGTTTCCCCCGATACCGTCAAATGGGCGGTCGGCATCAGCTTCATCGCGGTCGGCTTGTGGCTGCTCCTGCCCGATAAAGATGAAAATCCCGACAGCCGTTGGCTTAAATACGGCGCGTTCGGGGCGACGGTTTTCCTGTTTTTCATGGCGGAAATCGGCGACAAAACCCAAATCGCCACGGTCTTGTTGGCGGCAAAATACCAATCCTTATCCATGGTCGTACTCGGCAGCGTTGCCGGATTGATGTTGGCAACCGTCCCTGTGGTTTATTTGGGCGATATGCTGATGAAAAAAATCCCCGCCAAAGCCGTGCGGATTTCCGCCTGCGTACTGTTTTGCGTATTAGGCGTCATCACTTTGGCGGGCGGCGGCATTATGTTGAAATAGGTCGTCTGAAATGTGGGAAATCTTATTCAGACATTCGGATTTTGTCGCCGTCAACAAACCTTGCGGCGTATCCGTACATCAGGAAGAGGGCGAAGTCAGTTTGACGCAGACGTTGGCGGCGCAGCTCGGTCTTGAGCAGGTTTGGCTGCTGCACCGATTGGACAAGCTGACCAGCGGCGTGCTGCTGTTTGCCCTGAACCCGCAAAGTGCGTCGGAGTTGGCGCAGCAATTTGCTGCCAAAACCATGCGTAAAACTTATTTGGCGCTGGCAACGGACAAGCCGTCTAAGAAGCAAGGTTGGATTAAAGGCGATATGGAAAAATCGCGGCGCGGCGCATGGAAACTGACGCGCGGCATGGAAAATCCCGCCGTAACCGAATTTGGCAGCCACAGCTTAGAACCCGGCCTACGCCTATTCGTCCTGCATCCGCATACGGGCAAAACCCACCAACTCCGTGTCGCCATGAAAAGCTTGGGCAGCCCAATTTTGGGCGATACGCTCTACGGCGGGAAGCCTGCATCGAGGATGTTCCTCCATGCGTGGAAAATCAAATTCGACTATCAAGGTCAGACGTTTGAAATTGTCGCGCCGTTGAGTGAGGAATGGCCGTTTAGGAATATAGATTTTTTGTGAACATCAAGCCGCCTGAAAACCTGCTGCAACAGCGTTTTCTTTTTAGTTTTTCAAAACGTAAGCCTGACGGTTTGTCGTCTTCTCTTCATGAAAGAGGGCGGCAAACCGTCAGGCTTGTTTTCAAGTCATGTTTGATGTTTGGGCGCGTTAAACAAGGTCGTCGGCAGTTTCAGACGACCTTGGGTTTAAATCCCGCTTAAGCCAACTCTCGGACGAATACTTGCGAATTGCGGCCGTTGGCGAGGTAGTCGCGGCGGCGTTCTTCGGGTAATGCGTCGGGAGAGGTCGTCTGAAAACCGCGTTCGGCAAACCATTCGCCTGTGTGGGTGGAGAGGGCAAACAGGCGGCGGAAGCCCATGGTGCGGGCTTTTTGGAAGAGGTGGTCGAGCAGCATTTCGCCGTAGCCGCCGTCGCGGGCTTCGGGGGAGACGACGAGGCAGGCGAGTTCGCCGATTTCGGGGTCGTCGAAAGTTTTGAGGGCGACGCAGCCGTAGATGTTGCGGTCGTGTTCGAGGACGGAGAAGCAGGAGATGTGGTTTTCGAGATATTCGCGGCTGCGGTGCAACAGGATGCCTTGTTCTTCCAGCGGGCGTATCAGGGCGATGATGCGGGGGATGTCGCGGCTGTGGGCTTGGCGGATGGAGACGAAGGAATCGCGGGCGATGGCGGTGCCGCAGCCTTCGCGGGTGAAGAGTTCGCGCAACAGTCCGCCGTCTTCGCGCCCGCTGAGGATTTGTACGCGGCTGACGCCGTTTTCGACGGCGTTGACGGCAGCTTGGAGCAGGCGCACGGGAACGTTGTTTGCGGTTTCTATCAGGTGGCGGACTTCGCCTGAGGACAGGGTGGACATGAGGACGCCGTCGGCGTTGCAAATGCCGGCTTCTTCGGTCAGGTACACGAGTTTTTCGGCTTGAAGGGCGACGGCGACGGCTTCGGCGGCTTCGCTCATGCTGAGGTTGAAGGTTTTGCCGCCGTAGGAGTGTCCGAGCGGACTGATAAGGACGATGGCACCGTCGTCGAGGCGGCGGTTGATGGAGTCGGTGTCGGTTTTGCGGACGATGCCGGTATAGCCCATGTCTATGCCGTCAATGACGCCGAGTGGGCGGGCGGTGAGGAAATTGCCTGAAGCGGTGGGAATCGGTTTGTTGCGCAAGGGGGCGGATGCGCTGCTGCACAGGGCGGCTTCGATGTCGCTGCGTATCATGCCGACCGCCTGCTTGGCGTCGCGCAGGGTGGCATCGTCGGTAATGCGGCGGTTGCGGTGGTATTGCGGAACGAATTGTCTGTCGGCGGCGAGGCGGTTGAGGAAATGGCGCGTGCCGTGTACCAACACGAGCCGCACGCCCAAGCCGGCGAGCAGGTGGAAATCGGCGGCAAGCCGGTTCAGGGTGTCGCCTTCGAGCAGGCTGTCGGTGATGCCGATAACCAGTGTTTTGCCGCGCAGGTAGTGGATATAGGGCGCGGCTTCGCGAAAATCGGCGACAAAGCCCGGAGATGTGTTCATAGCAAGACCAGATAGAAAAGCTGCATGATGAGGACGGTCAGCGCAACCAGTACCGCCAGCGTCCAGTTGAAGCCTTCTTCGGATTTGGCGGGTTTGGCAGCGGCAGCCGCCATCAGGGCTTGGAATTCTTCAGTCCGCCGTTTTTCTTCTTCTGCCCGTCGCTTTTCCTCTTCGGTACGCCGTGCCGCCTCTTCTTTGGCTTTTTTGGTGCGTTCGGCACTGTCGAGCAGGCTGGCGATTTCGTGGCGGGAGAGTTGTTTGCGGTTGCGGATGTTGCCGCCCATGTCGTGTACGAGGCGGACGTCGGTAACGGCGTTGGGCAGCGTGTCGGGATTGGCGGGAGCGGAAGACGGCGCCAGGCTGTCTTTGGCTTTGAACAGGCCTTCGCATTTATTGCAAACGACAAAGCCTTGTGCGACGTTGAGCTGGGTGTCTTTGACCCAAAGTGAGGTTTTGCAGTGTGGGCAGATACAGGCGGGCATAGTGGTTTTCCGTGTAAAGTGTGGGATGTGTTGTTTTAATGTGTGTTTGATTGGGGTGGGTCGTCTGAAAAAGGGATTGCCCGTTTTCAGACGACCTTTTGTTTATCGGATTTTAGGCAACGCCGTAGCGTTCGCGGTAGGCTCTGACCGGTTCGAGGAAGCCGCCGAATTCCGCGTTGTTTTGCAGGAGCGTGAACAAGTCGTTCAGATTGGCAATGGCGACGACGGGCAAGCCGTATTGTTTTTCCACTTCCTGAACGGCGGACAATTCGCCCGTGCCTTTTTCCATGCGGTCGAGCGCGATGGCGACGGCGGCAGGCGTTGCGCCTTCCGCTTCAATCAGTTTGACCGATTCGCGCACAGATGTTCCCGCAGAAATCACGTCGTCGATAATTAATACGCGGCCTTTGAGCGGCGCACCGACCAACACACCGCCTTCGCCGTGGTCTTTCGCTTCTTTGCGGTTGTAGGCGAACGGCACGTTCACGCCTTTTTCCGCCAGCATCATCGCCGTTGCCGCCGCCAAAATAATGCCTTTGTAAGCCGGACCGAACAGCATGTCGAATTTCATGCCGCTCTCGATAATCGCCTGCGCGTAAAACTTCGCCAGTTGCAGCGTCGATGCGCCGTCGTTAAACAGTCCGGCGTTGAAAAAATAAGGCGACTGACGGCCTGCCTTGGTTGTGAATTCACCGAATTTCAATACATTCTGCGCCAGCGCAAACTTGAGGAAATCTTGACGGAAATCGGACATTTTGCTTCTTTCGAAAGATATTGATTTATAAAGGAAGAGATTATAAAGGATTCATGAGGAAAATGCAGGTCGTCTGAAAAAGTGAGTTGATTTGATGCGGTTCCTGCTAATTAATTGTTAACTTAGTCATAATTTAGTTATATTTTGTTTGTAAATTTACTTGAATTAACTATTACATATGGGTCGGCTTACCTTTTTAGTATAAAATGTCTAAGTCATTGATTCAGGTGCATCGCAAGCACAATCAAGACTTGTTCCCGAATACAGAAACTTCGAGATTCAATTTAAAAAAGGATGATACGACATGAAAAAAGTACTTGCATTGATTTGTACAGCAACTTTGGCTGCCTGCGGAGGTGGGGGCGGTGGTGGAAATTCCACTCCTTCTTCACAATCTACGCCTAACGCAGGTCCAAGCAACCCATCAACGTCGCAGAAGCCTGCAACTCCCCCATCAACGACAACTCCTGCAAAACCTGAGACGGGCAAAACACCTTCCACTCCTAAAACTTCTACACCCCCTAAAACGCCAACTGCTCCTAAAACTCCTGCTACTCCGACGGTTCCTACCGCCGCACAGCAAACAGTTGGCGGTAATAGCATTGCCATCGATAATAGCAACATCAAACACATCCGCGTTGACGGTGTGGATTTCGACTTGACCCAAAGCGGCGGTATTTCTTTGAATAATTGGAAAGGCAAAGTTCCTGGTTTCATTTCAGGAATTGCATCCGGCGAGCCGAAATCCGTACAGAAATTCTTGGTCAATACCGCTTCAGCAAACGCTACTGCCGGCGTGTTGGAAGTTAACGGCAAAAAACAAGCTTTCTTCAGCGGACACTTTACGCCCACAGCCGAGCTGCCTAAAGGACAAGTTCATTACAGCACCAGCGTTGCCTCTATGCATAGCGGCGCAAATTACGATATTACCCGCACAGAGTTGACTGCCAATTTTGACAGTAAAAAATTAACAGGCACTATCTCTCGTGATGCTAAATTTGGCGATAACATTGCTGTTAATGCCCAAATTAGCGGCAACAAGTTTGAACAATCCGGTGCGACCCAAGTCAAAGGCGGTTTCTTTGGCAAAAATGCAGCGGAAGTTGCAGGCGGATTCTCTAGCGGCAATACGGTAGGCGCATTCGTCGGCTCGAAGAAATAATCTTCCGGTAAACGGTATTGCAAATAAAGGTCGTCTGAAAACAGGTTTTCTGGTTTCAGACGACCTTTTGCTTTTGTACGCTTTTTAATTTTTTGTATTTGGCTATTATCTGTGTCAAATGGTGACGGCGATATATGGCGGGTTGATACCGAAATTCTCAGCTTCTATCAGATAGATTGATCGAGAAGAGAAGAGGTAGAAAAGGATTCATGAGGAAAATCTAGGTCGTCTGAAGGGGAAGTTGTGGCAAAGTGAAAAGAAGTCAAATCTCGATTTTTCAGACGACCTTTGTATCAACGTTAATCCGACAAAATAAAAACCCCGCAGGGAAGCGGGGTTTCTGGGATGTTTCGATTAAGGCTTAGCGTAGCCGTGTACGCCGTTGTATGGAGAAGGAATCCAGCCTTCATCCACTGCAGGACGTTCGCCTTGACCTTCAATTGTTTGACCCGGGGCAACTTGTTTGGTAACAGTGCTGCGGATTTTCACATCAACGCGACGGTCAGGCTCGATACATGCGATCAAAGCAGCGCGTTTTTTGGCTTTGGATACTTTTTTGCCCAGTTTTGCTACTTCTGCTTCACAAGTAGCAGTCATTTGAGCTTGAGACTCGCCAAGACCTGTAGCGGAAACTTTGCTGGAAGGAACGCCACGACCTACCAAGTAGTTGGCCACTACGTTGGCACGACGCTCAGACAGGTTTTGGTTGTACTCTTCAGAACCCATGAAGTCGGTATGACCTTCGATACGTACGGTTTGTACGTTTTCGTTGCTCAGGCGTTGAGCCAGGCTGTTCAGGTTTTCTTGAGCTTCAGGACGCAGGATGTCTTTGTCGAAGCCGAACAGGGTTTTCGCAGACAAGGAAACAGTTTCGTCAACGTATTCGGGAGCTTGTTGAACTGCGGCTACCGCTTCGCGGTCACCACATTCGACACGACCTTGGGTTTCTTTGTCGAAGTAGCTGTTTTTCCAGCACTCGCCGTAGTTGTTACGGACGACTTCTTGAGATTGGCTGCTTACGGTGTAGCCGTGTTTGGTGTGCGCTTCACTTGCCATTGCAGTGCTTGAAGCAACCAATGCAACGAACAATGCGCTTAATTTCAGCTGTTTGGTCATTTTATTCCCTCATCAAAATTGTTATGCGGCGGATACAGGAAGCAGCCGCAGCAAATTACCAATATACAGGCCGCAGCATAAAACAGCGGCAAATCGGATATATCAGTTTGCACTATAAAGAAGCATGGCACAGACTGTCAATACTCGATGCCTTGATAAAAACATGAAACTGCTTGCCTCCTAATGGTGAATCATGCCTAAAAATCAAGCTTGTGTCATTTATTTATCAGGAAATTCGGGTCTGTTTCTATTTGCAGTTGCGGAAACGCAACAAGAGTTTGCGTGCTGTAAAGACGGTTTTCATAGTTTATATGTATAGTTTTATTGAAAACAAAAACTTCCTTGTGCGTTTTTTGGATGTCCGACAAATCCGGCAAAATATGTTAAATTATGTGCCGCTTGTCGTATAAAACATACAAACACAATACAACCGGACTACCTATGAAATTACAGCAATTGCGGTATGCGTTGGAGGTGTACCGCCATAATTTGAATGTATCTGAGGCTGCGGATGCGCTATTTACTTCGCAACCGGGTATTTCCAAGCAAATCCGCCTTTTGGAAGAAGAACTGGGGGTGCAGATTTTTATACGCAGCGGCAAGCGTGTGGTGTCTGTTTCCCAGCCGGGTAAGGCAGTGTTGGAAATTTCGGAACGGATTTTGCGCGATGTCCAGAATATTAAGAATATCGGCAGCGAGTTTACTGATCACGACAGCGGTGCTCTGACGATTGCGACGACGCATACGCAGGCACGCTATGCGCTGCCTTTGATTGTGGCGGATTTTGTGAAGCGTTATCCGAGGGTCAATCTGACGATCAAGCAGGGGAGTCCTGCTGCTATTGCGCAAATGGTCAGTAATGGTGAGGCGGATATTGCGATTGTGACGGAGCGGATTGACGATCATCCCGAACTGAGCAAGTTGACGTGTGATGAATGGAACCATGCGGTCATCGTGCCGAAAGAGCATCCTTTGTTGGAATGTATGAATCCTTTAAGTATTGAGGATTTGGCTTCGTTTCCTTTGATTACTTACGAATTTGCATTTAATCAGGGCAGCAGTATTGCGCGTGCTTTTAATAAGGCGCATTTGGATAATCCGGATGTGGTGTTGTCGGCAGCGGATACGGATGTCTTGAAGACTTATGTCCGACTGGGGCTTGGGGTCGGGTTGATGGCGAAGATGGCATTTGATCCGGAGAAGGATGCGGATTTGGAATTGGTCGATGCGGCGCATCTGTTTGAGCCTTCGCCCATTTGGATTGCAGTACGCTCGGATACTTATCTTCGCGGTTATACCTACGATTTTATCGAAATGTTCTCGCCGAAGCTGACGCGGGATGTGGTGGACCGTATTCTTTATACGCCGGTGGTCGAAGATTTCTCTATTTGATTTTGGATATGGCAAGAGGTCGTCTGAAAAGCAGAAATGTTTTTCAGACGACCTTTTTTAGTGCGGTTGATATTGGCTGGGACTTTGAAATTCAATGTATAGTGGCTTAACTTTAAACCAGGACGGCGTTACCTCGCCTAACTTTAAACCAGTACGGCGTTGCCTCGCCTTGCCGTACTAGCTGTACTGTCTGCGGCTTCGTCGCCTTGTCCTGATTTGAATTTAATCCACTATATTAAGCGCAGGCAAAAAACTGCGGGCAAAAAAACGCCTCCTGCCGGGAGCTGGCGGAGGCTATCCAAGGAGTTTTAAAAGTAACCCTAAAGAACTATGAAACTAGTCAGAAAGAACTATATTACTAATCTGAACGGTTTGCAAGTTCGTCGAGTGGTTTTAAATTAACTTTACGTCCGAACAAGGCTTGGATTTCGGGTTGATGGCTGATGCCGATGACGAGGGTGTCGGGAAGGTTTTGTTTGAGGGTTTGCATCAGCGCCAATGCGGATTCGCCGTCGAGCTGGTTGGTGGCTTCGTCGAGGAACAGGATTTGCGGTTTGTGCAGCAGCGCGCGGGCGAGGCTGAGGCGTTGCTGTTCGCCGCCGGAGAGGATGCCGTGCCATTCGTATGGGTCGTCTAAATTATTTTTCAGACGGCCTAGTCCGACTTGTTCCAAGGTCGTCTGAATGAGTCGGTCGTCTTGGCAGACGGTGTGGGGATAGCTGACGGTGTGGCGCAGGGTGTCGGCGGGGAGATAGGGGCGTTGGGGCAGGAAGAGGAGGCTGCCGTCGAGGGCGAAGCTGCCTTGGTAATACGGCCATAAGCCTGCGAGGGCGCGCAGCAGGGTGGATTTGCCGATACCGCTTCTGCCTTCGAGCAATACCCATTCGGGGGCGTGGGCTTCGAGGTTGATGTCGGTGAGCAGGGGGCTGCCGGTTTGGGTGTGGACGGTGAGGTTTTGCAGGACGAGGATACCGCTTTGGCGGTGGTTGTTTAAAGTCAGGGCGGGTGCTGGACGGGCGGTGCTTATGTCTTCTTGTCCTACTTGTTCCAATGCCGTCTGAAAACCGGAGAGGCGTTCGACAACTGCCGCCCATTCGATGAGGCGGCGGTAGGAATCGGTAAACCAGCCGAAGCTGTCTTGGACGCGAGCAAACGATGTGCGGGTCTGCATCATGTCGCCGAAGGTCATGGTTTTGGCGAGGTACATGGGCAGGGTGGCGAGGATGGGGATGAAGATGCTGATGCGCACATAGGCCGCCCAAAAGGTTTCTTGGCGGAATTCGCAGTTGGTGAGCCGCCGCCAGTTGTCGCGGATGCGGAGGTAGCGTTGTTTCAGACGGCCTGTTTCGGCTTCGCCGCCGTTGTAGAAGGCGATTTGTTCGGCGTGGTCGCGCACACGCAGGAGGGCGGCGCGGTAGTCGGCTTCGCGGTGCTGGCGGTCGATATTGAGGTTTTTGAGTTTGCGGCCGACGAGGTGGGCAATCAGGGTGCTGATGACGGAATAAATCAGGGCAACCCAGACGAGGTAGCCGTGTATGGTGATGTCGCGCCCGCCGATGTTGAAGGTCTGCACGCCGGAGAGCGTCCACAATACGGCGACGAACGCGCTGAATTTGGCAATATTATTGATGAAAGAGCGGAACAGCCCGATGCTTTGGTCGGCGAGGAGGTAGATGTCTTCGGCGATGCGCTGGTCGGGGTTGTCGGGTTCGTCGGTCAGGCGCAGGCGGTAGTGTTTGTGGCCTTCGAGCCAGTTTTGCTGGAATTGCTCGGTCAGGTGGGTGCGCCAGCGGAAGATGAGGCGTTTTTGCAGCCAGTCGCCGCAGACGATGCAGCCGATAATCATCGCCATGTAGCCGAGGTATTCGACGATGAGCGCGGGCATGGACGCGCCGTCAAACGCGGCGAGCGCGTCGTAGAAGCGTTTGTCCCACGCGGCGATCCAAACGCTGATGGTAATGGAACAAAGGGTGAAGCCGATGAGGACGGCAAGCATCAGCCATTGGATGCGCCCGTGCGCCCCCGTCCAAAAGGGGCGGGCGAGTCGGGAGAATTTTTTGAGGATGTTCATGGGGGTGTGTTGGTATAGATAACGGGAGGTCGTCTGAAAATCTGCATTGGCGGGATAACGGCATCAGACACGCTATCCGACGCTTTTGTTTCCTGCTGGGTTTCAGACGACCTCGCTTTATAAAATGGCTACATCTTCCACTTGAAGTTCAAGGTTACATTGCGCGGTTGTCCGTAGAAGTGTCCTTGGTAGGTAGCGCGGTGGGCGTAACTTTCGTAATAGCGTTTGTCGGTCAGGTTGTCGACTTTCAGGCTGAGTTTGGCGTGTTTGGAGGGTTCGTATTGTACGGCTGCATGCCAAACTGCGTAACCGCCCAAATATTGTTTCTCTCCGTCCACCATAATCGGGCTGGATTTGCTTTGGACGTTGACACCGCCGCCCACCGTCCATTTGCGCGCCGCACCGGGCAGGCGGTACAGGGTATTGAGGCGGAAGATATGTCGGGGCGTGTGCTGGCTGAAATCGACCCCGCGACCGTTGCGCTCTGCGGTTTGGGCGGCAGCGGTGGAGGTATAACGCCTTTTGTTGAAGGTGTAGCCCGCAAAAATCTGCCAGTCGTCGGTGATGTTGCCGGCAATTTCGGCATCAATACCGCGGCTTTCCATGCGTACAGGCGTGTAGATGGAGCGGTCGCCGCGTACCCAAGGACGGATATTACCCGTTGCGAGGTCTTTACCCAACCATGTATCTATGGGCTGGTTGTGTTTTTCGGTTTGGAACAGGGCGATGCTGGTGTTCAGCCTGTTGTTGTTCCACGCGCCTTTCCAGCCGATTTCGTAGCTGTTGCCCATTACAGGCGGCAAGAGCTTGTCATTGATGTCGTAATAATCGCCCGAGTATTTGAAAATGCTGGTGTAACTTGCATATAGGTTTTGTTGCGGGGTGATGTCGTAGGTAATGCCTGCGTAGGGGATGAAGCGGCCTTTTTTATAGTTTCTGTCGGGGTTGTTCATCCATGACAAGTGTTGGGACATCCGCCAGCGGCTGTAACTCGTACCGAGCAGGATGTGCCATTTGTCGGCAATGTTCAGGCGGGTGGCTATGGTCGCCGTGTGAGTGTCGGGAACGGTTTTACGGATTTCGAGATTGCGGGCCGTGTTCCAATCAGGTTTGGCAATTTCATCACCTGTCCAAGAAAAAACAGGATAGTTGCCATCTTTCAAGGGTGTGCCCCGCCACATATTATCGAATTTTTCTTTGGTGTATTCATAGCCCGCGTAAAACTCATGTTCGCGACCGAACCAATCAAATTTTCCTTCTAAATCGCTTTGTACCGTCCATTGGCTGTTGTTGCGGTCGCTTCTGCCGGTATAGCCGTCGCTCAATGTGCCTGCGGGCGAAATATCTTGCCGCTGCGGGACGTAACCATATTCGGTGACGGATTTGTTGCGGCGGTAATCGACGGAAGTGGTCAGATTCCAACGATCGCCGAAATAGTGCTTCCATTCGGCGAAAATAGTGGCTTTTTTGTAATCCGCACGATTCCAGTTCGCACCCAAATAGCTGTCGCGCGGCAACCGCAGGTCGCTGCCGTCGGGATTGGCGGGCAGCCCGAACAGGGAAGGTACATCTTTTTCGCGGTGGTACATCGCACTCAACGTCAGCATATCGTTTTCCCCGACTTGCTTGTCGATAACGCCGTAAATGATCCCTTTATTGCCGTCGCTGTTTTTACGCCAGCTTTTGTTTTTTTCAAGTACGGCAACCGCGCGCCCGCGCAAGCCATTGTCGCGGCTGAGGAATCCCGACACATCAGCGGAAGTGCGCAGCGTGCCGAAGCGGTCGGCGGTTGCGTCAAATTCAAGTAGCGGCGCAGCGGTCGGGCGTTTGCGGATGGCGTTGATACTGCCGCCCGGCTCGCTTTGCGCTTTACGCAAGCCGGTTGCTCCGCGCACGACTTCGATGCGGTCGTAAAGCGCGGTGTCGGTCAGTTGTTTGGCATCGTGCGGATTATTGCCGCACATGGTACAGACCGTCGAATTCACACCGTCTTCGCTGATCTGCGCGATGTCGAAGCCTCTGGATTGAAAGCGGGTTTGGAAACCCTGTTTGTAAATATTCAGCCCCGTGGTGGTTTTCAATGCGTCTTCCAGCGTGGTTGCACCCGAATCGTCCATCTGTTTGCGCGTAATGACGCTGACGGATTGCGGTGTGTCTTTGGGGGAGATCGGCAGGCCGGTGGCGGTGGACATGGTTGGTACGGTATAACTGTCGCGCGAAGCAGTACGGCTTTGGCCGGTGACGTTAACGGCTGGCAGGTCAACATGTTCCGTCTGTTCGGCGGTTTGGGCGGAAAGTTGCAGCGGGACGGCGGCAAGCAGGCAGGCGTAGCGGATCGGATGGTTCATCGCAGCTCCTTCAAGTGGGGATGAAGAGGTTTTTATGGGAAAGGGGTCGTCTGAAAACCCAACGGCGGTTTTCAGACGACCCCTTTCTTTTACAGCAACGGCAACCGTTTCCTGTCTGTCAGGAGCAGGTCGGATAGATTGCCGAATATGATTTGGTTATTGTTTTTTTAATTTTGCTACCGCAGACGGACTACATCTTCCACTTCAGGCTGAACACGGCATTTCGCGGTTCGCCGTAGAAGCTGCCGCTGTTGGCGGCACGGCTGTATTGGTTTTCGTAGTAGCGTTTGTCGGTCAGGTTGTTGACCGCCAGCCCCAGTTGCAGGTTTTTGCTTGGGCGGTATTGGACGTTGGTATTCCAAATGGTGTAGCCGCCTTGCTTGATGGAGCCGTAGGAGTTGGCGGTTTTACTGCTGCTCTTTACCCCCAGTCCGACCGTCCATTTGCCGTCATCCATCGGCAGGATGTAGCTGGTGTAGAGGCGGAACATATGTTTCGGCGTATGGCTGCTGAAGTTGTAGCCTTTTCGGCGCGATTCAACATTGTTACCGACGCTGTTGCGGTTGGTGCTGCGGTTGAAGGTGTAGCCTGCGTAAACCTGCCAACGGTCGGTCAGGCTGCCGGAAATTTCGGCGTCCAAACCGCGGCTGCTTTGATCCAGCGGTTCCCAATAAGGGTGCGGACGGGCATTGACGCGTTGGTTGTTGTTGTCTTTGTCGGTGCGGTAGAGGGCGACAGAAGTATTCAGACGGCCTTCGTTCCATTCGCCTTTCCAGCCGATTTCGTAGTTGCGCCCCATAATCGGCGGCAACAGGTTGTCGTTGTAGTCGCGGTTCATCGTTTGTTTGAAGATGGACGTGTAGGCGGCGTAAACGCTTTGTTTAGGCGTGATGTCGTAAGTGATGCCGGCATAGGGGATGAAGCGGTTGCGTTTGAGTGCGTAATACGTGCCTTCCGAGCTATCTTTGAGGTTTCTGTCCCAATAGAGGTTGCGGTGCCAGTTGGTGTAGCGTCCGCCGACGATGACGTGCAGTTTGTCGGTAGGATTGATGCGCGCGCCCAAACCGAAGGCGTGGGTGCGGTAGCTGCCGTTGCCGCCGCGTGCTTTGGCAGTATCGGCATCCCAATCGGGTTTGGCTTTTTCGCTGCCGTTGAACGCATCTGCGTCGTAGGTACTGCTGTCATCAAACCAGCGGTTGCTTGAGTTCACGTTCTCTTTGGAATAGCTGTGCATAAAGAAGAGGTCGTGATTTTGGCCGAAAGCGAAAATGCGGCCGGTCAAGTTGTTTTGGAAAGTGAACTGGCGGTTGCCTGCATCGTAACGGTCGAAGCTGTATGTGGTCCCCAGGCCGTCTGTACCGATGCCGTTACCCGTGCCGCCCAGCGTGTAATATTCTTTTGAACTGGTGTTCTTGCGCCAGTCCAACTTGCTGCTCAGTTTCCAGTTGTCGTTGAAATAATGTTCAAACTCGGCAAAAAGGTTGTGTTTTTTCAGACGGGCTTCGTTCCAATCTGCGCCGAGATAGCGGCTGCGTTTCCATTCTTTGCCGTCAGCGCGCATGGGCAGGCCGTCGGGGTCGGGCGTTTTGGTTTGGTTGAGATAGCTTGCGCCCCAAGTGAGCTTGCTGTTGTCGCCGATGTCTTTGTCCATCACACCGTAAAGCAGAATGTCTCGGCCGCCGGATTGGTCTTGGAAGGTTTTGTTGCTGCCAACCGAGCCGACAAAACGTCCGCGCAGGCCGTGTTCCGGACTTAAAGCGCCTGAAGCGTCAAACGTGCCGCCCACTCTGCCCCATGTGTTGACCGTCAAATCGGCGGAAAGCTGACGTTTGGAGGTCGGTTTCTTACGGACGGCGTTAATCGTGCCGCCCGGTTCGTTGTTTGCCTGCGTCAGTCCGGCCGCGCCGCGTACCACTTCGATGCGGTCGTACATCGCTATATCGGTTACACTGGTCGGGTCGCCGGACGGACCGCCCAAGCCGAATCCGCCGGGTGAGCCGATTTGAGTGGCAATGCCGTCTTCTTCAAGTTGCTCGATAAAATAGCCGCGCGACATAAAATGCGTGCGCCCGCCGCTTTTGAAGACGTTGACACCCGTAGCGTTCTGCAACGCGCCTTCGAGGCTGGTCACGCCTTGGTCTTCAAGTTGTTTTTTGGTGATGACGCTGACGGATTGGGGAATTTCCCTCGGAGAAAGCACCAATCCCGTAGTCGAGCGCATCGCGGATACGGTATAGCTGTTTTGATTTTCGGTACGCAGACTGCGGTTTTTGCCAACCACATTGACCTGCTTTAATTCGACCTGCTGCACTTCTTCAGCGGCTTGAACGGCTTGCGGCAGAGCGGCAAGGCAGAGCGCCAAGGTGCTGAGTTTGAAAAGGTTCTCTTTGTTTGTATTGTTCATTTGGTTGATTCCAGATAAAGCTGTTGTCGTAAAATGTTCATTTTTATTTGATATTTATAACCATAAAAACTATAAATATTCAAAGTATTAGGTTTTTCAGACGACCTGCGTCAGATAAAACGGACGGATTTTATCAAATCCCGGCGGATAAAAAAATGTTGCCGCCGGGCGGAGTACCCAATGGCAACTGCTTATCCAAGGTTGCAAAGATAGATATAAGGAACTAGCTGAAAATTAGTTATAAAGAACTATAAACCATCTGTAAAAAATGGCAACCGTTTTTTCAGACGACCTCACGTTTTTTCACATACTCTTGCCATAAGTCAAAATTCTGACCGGCGATAAAATACCCCTTCTTCTATTTGGTGGAAGAGGGGGTATCTGCGTATCAGTCAGTTTTATAGTGGATTAACTTTAAACCAGTACG